>CAYINK010000016.1:0-12939 GCA_964364765.1 uncultured Gammaproteobacteria bacterium | reverse complement strand
GTAACGTGGGAACTCTTATTTCATTCCGCGTGGGAGTAACCGACGCCTCCTATATCCAGCGTGAATTTCAACCCATTTTTGGTGAGTCAGATCTTATTAACATCGAGCGCTTTCATTCCTATATGAAAACCATCGTGCGAAATGAGCCGGTACCTCCTTTTTCAGTTGATATGACAAAAGATATGAGTAAATTAAAAGGTATGGCAAACGAGAAAATTGCCCAAGCCATTATTCAGCTTTCCCGCTTGAAATACGGCCGCCCCAAAGAACTTGTTGAGGCAGAAATATCACAACGCTCCCGCCTCTAAACCCTATGCAAACATATCAGACTATTCTCACTAAAAAAACTTTTTTCCCGAACGACGTCGACCTATTTCACTTTTCCCTTGAGGCTCCACAAACAATTATTTTTACCCCCGGACAATATATTATTTTGAAAGTTCCAAATGGAGCGTCTTTCGTCAATCGGCTTTATTCAATCGCAAGTGCCTCAACCCAAACAGATTCTTTTGAGCTTTTGATTAAGCGCGTGCCGGGAGGGCTCGCCTCAAACTACATAAATACTTTTGTGCTTGGGCAAGGGGTTGAGTTCTCAGGTCCTGCGGGCCAATTTTCCCTTAAAAATACCCCCCTCGCAAAGGTTTTCCTAACCACCGGTACGGGAATTGCCCCGATTCGAAGTTTTATTCTTTCAAATAAAGGCCACGCGCAAAAATATCACCTATTCTGGGGTATGCCCACCATGGCTGATCTGTATCTTCTTGATGAGCTAAAGGAGATTGCCAAAAATGACCCCAATTTTAAATTCTCCGTATGCCTGTCTAAAGAGCTTTCTCTTGAAAAAATAAACGAGGCCGGCCGGAGGTTTTTTAGCCTCGGCCATGTGAATGAGGCGGTTTTGGGGCTTATAAAGAACCCTCCTCAAAACAGCCTCGAGTTTTATATCTGTGGTCGGCGCGAGGTGGTGGAGTCTCTGCGGGAATACCTATATACTCACGGAATAGACCGTTCTCTCGTCTATTTTGAGCGTTATTAATCTCCCCTCAACTGTGCTTGCAATCCCCTATATAGTGTGATATATTATAGGCTGTTATGGTAAATTACATCCCCCATTCCCTCATAAATGACTTCATTACCCACCTGCAAAGCCAGGGCAAGTCTGAATTCACGGTAGTTGCCTATAAAAAAGATCTTGAGCAATTCGTCGGCTTCTTGACCACCAAAGAAAAAACAGATATCCGTGAGGTGAAAAAAGAGGATATTGACGGCTTTATTGAAAAGCTCATCGCCGACGGATACACAAAAAAGTCAGCCTCACGCAAGCTCAACTCAATCCGTACTTTTTTCCGTTATTTAAAAAACCTCCTCGTCATTGACCAAAACCCCTCCCTTGATGTCACTCATCCCAAATATACCTCAACTGCCCCCCGCATACTAAGCAAGCTCGAATATCACGCCCTGCGTGACTTTGCAAAGGATGATCCGCGCACCTATGCCCTGGTTGAGATCCTCCTTCAGACGGGTATCAAAATTGGCGAGCTTGCCAATATTCATTCTGAAGATTTGAAAGACAGCATGCTATCCGTCCGCCCTTATGGAAAAAACCCGGCCCGCGAAGTTCCTCTTAATAAGTCAATTAAAAAGGCGGTTGCCGACTATATAAAAATCAGGGGTTCAAACGCCACAGACGGCCACCTCTTTATCACCCGAAGTGGAAAACCAATTCTCATCCGCAATATCAGACAAATAATTAATAGGTGTTTTCGAGAGGTTGAAATCAAAAACGCAACAGTTAATGACCTTAGAAACACGTTCATCGCTCAACAACTTCTCAATGGAACCTCTCTTGAATATATTGCAAAGATCGTCGGACACAAGCGCCTTTCTTCAACCGAGCGTTTTCTTAACCTGGTCAAACAAGAGGTTGTCCGAAAAGAAAAACTCGGAGAACTTTAACCTCATCCTCTATAATAGATAAATGAATCTTACTGTTTACACCGATGGTGGAGCACTTAACAATCCCGGCCCCGCGGCTTCCGCATATCTTATATATCAAGGAAAAAAACTCCTTTTTAAAGACGCTTTATCTATTGGGACAGCTTCAAACAACGTCGCCGAATACACCGCACTCATTATGGCCCTTAAAAAAATAGAGGAAATGAAAAAAACATCTTCAATTTCATCCATTACCTGTCTTGCTGACTCAAAACTTTTAGTTATGCAGATGCAGGGGCTTTATAAAATAAAACACGTGGATATGAAGAGGCTTCATACTGAGGTAAAAATTCTTGAAATGCGGCTGGGGTTTATTCCTACCTATAAACACATTCCCCGGGAGAAAAATGAAGAGGCAGATGCTCTCGTGAAGAGTGTTTTACTTCCTTAAAGAAACTATTCCTGTATGCGGACCGGCATGATAATGTGAATAAAACAAATTTATTGGCTCTGGATTTCTATTAGATATAAACCGATTGTAAGCTATTTATTTTTGGGGCACTTTGTAGACTTTGGCTATGGGGTGGTTTCGGGAGAAAAAATGTCACGAAGCCATATTCCACGGAAAAGAATGTTTCCTTCTGTGTTCTTATATATTTCCCAAAAAGAAGCAAATGAGCCCACTGAAGGAATATAAATAAATATTTTATTTTGATACGTGCTAAAAAAAACCTTTTGAATTTTTCCTCTTTCCGAATCTGGAATGCCTGGTTCGATAGGATACAATATGTTGATTGGTACGCCTGGGTTTTCCGCAGCATAAAACACAAAGGATTTGTTCTCATCCACACCAAAAATATAGGGCCAAGCATAGTTTGGAGCAAGTCCATAACCATAGATTTTCCACATATAAAGAGGGTTGAAGGTTGCATCATAAAGTTTATTTTTATATTGTTCAATTATGAAACTTTGTTCATTTGTTTTATTGTAGACAAGATAGTGTTTGTAGGGAATTTTAATAGTTTGTCCGTTGTTGTCTTGAGTAACATAAGAAGTCTCGATCGAATTATAACCATCGTTTATGACGCTAAAAACGTATTGTTTTATCTGATTATTAGTCGTATCACTGTTAAAAAAATCATGGAGCTCGGCAGTTTGGGTGGGTGTGAGATCGAGGACTGGCCCGCACAACCTTTTTATACTTAGAATACAGTCGGTTAGATTGTTTTCCACAATCCATGTAGAATATTTTGTGATGATTTTTTCATAGGGTTCCGGGGTTGGTGTGAGTCTAGGTGTGGGTGGGGGTACTTTAGTAGGAATTGATGCTGGTGGCTGGGTTGGGATAGACGAAGGTAGAATCCAGTAATTCTGGCAAAGGTATTGATTGTTATTATAACTTGTGCTTATATTATCCTTTTTGAGATATTCTTTACAATCTAACACTCCGTCCCTGCAGGAAACAAAACATCCGTTTGCAGGTTGAGCGCATCCTATAGTGAAACAATTTTTTGGTTGTGCTGAATATCCGGGCTTGGGAAGGTAAAGGAACTCTGGTTTTATGACGTGGAAAGTGGGCGAGGGTGTAGGATTTTCAACTGGCGGTGGCGAGATGGTATTTGGTTGGTTTTTACATAGTCCTGTTTTATTATTGCAATTATCACGGCCACATTTAACTACGCTTTTAGTATTACAATTTATGGAGTAATTATTAAGATAGCACCGGGCTCCTTTAATTAATTTCTCATTATTACAGCAGTCATTAGTATTCTTCATTGTTTCAATATCGATTGCACATACTCCTGTAAAATTATTTTCTGTTGCTCTTGAAAATAAAGAAATGGGTTTTTTATTAGAATAACTTATTGTTATTAAAATAAAAATTGAAAACAGGCTCCCCAATAGTAGAAACAGTTTCTTATTAATACAAATTTTTTGCTTTTGTTTTTCCATAAATATAAAAACAACCTTAATAAATTATAAACTATTTATTTTTTTAAATTTAAGAACGAGTTCGTGGGGTGAGGGAGGAGATAAAAAAATGAAGAAGAGGATATTTTTATAAAGAGTGTTTTACTTCCGTAGGAAACTATTCTTGTATACGGACCGGCATGATGATGTGAATAAAATCTTTTCTTCCTTCGATTTTAAATACAACCGGCGCGTCGGGGCGCAGGATTTCTATCTCGATTTTCTTTTCTTGTGTATTGTTGAGAAAGTCTAAAACAAAACGGAAGTTAAAAGCAACTGTCTGATCTTCTCCCTCGTGTTGGGTCTCAAGTTGGGATAAATTTTCTTTCCCTCCTTCGGTCTTTGGCCGCATGATGAGTCCTCTTTTGGAAAATTCACAAACGACGATGTTTGAGGCGTCGCGGGCAAAGATGGAGACGAGTTTAAGCTTCGTGAGAAGCTCTTCCCGATCCAGGCGCACCGTCGTCTTCTTCTCCGCCGGAACCACCTTTTCAAATGGCGGGAACTCTCCGTCGATGAGGCGCGTATAAAATTGGTCCTCCCCTATTTTGAAAAGAACGAGTTTTTCCTCCGGAGAAAAACAGAAAGAAACGGTGTCAACCACCTTCATATATTTGAGTATTTCGTATAAGAACCCGCTCGGGATAAGCATGGAGGAGATTGTTTCTTCTTTTTTTGTTTTTAAAAGAGAGAGGCGGAACCCGTCGGTTGACACGATGCCAAGTTCGGTATCCATATCAATAAAGTTAACCCCGTTGAGCGCCGGGCGGGACTCATCTTTTGACGCGGAGAAAAGGACGAGGGGAAGTGCCTGGAGGAAGAAGGAGGTTTTAACCACCTGCCCCTTTTCCTTCATTTCAGGCGGCAGGGGAAAGTCTTCTTGTGAGACAAGGGGAAATGCCCCCACCGTTTCCCCTTTATGGAGGCGGAGTATATTTTTCTCTATCTCCACATCAAGCGCTCCTCCTCCCAACAGGCCAAGGAACTCAATAATCTTCTTTGTGTCTATAACCACCTTAAACTCTTCGTCCATTTTGAGAGGAAGGGTTGCGTGATAATAAGAGCTTAGGTTTGTTGCATATATGTGTAGATTTTCTTTGTCCCCCTTTAATAACACGCCCTGAAGGGTCTCGCTTAATCCAAGACGGCTTGAGGTAAAGTGTGACGCTGTTGTTAATTTTTCTTGAAGGATGTCTCCTTGTATGGTTGTTTTCATGTTCTTTTTTTATTTCTCTTTACTTCTATATAGTAGTATTAGAGGCTGTGTATAAGTGTATAAAATAATGTTCGTGTTTTCAACACGCCATAAAAACGGAAAAAACGCTGTTCATTCATTGTGGATATCATGTGGAAAGGAAAAGCGATTTGATTATCCTATCAACCTCTTCCTTGAAGGAGGGGTTCTTTATGAGGAGGGCCCCGATCTTATCACTTCCGTGTAGTACCGTGGTATGGTCTTTCTTTTTAAGCATCTGGGCAATCTCCTCGTATTTGAGTCCAAGCTCGTGGCGTAAAAGAAACATGATAATTTGCCGGGGGAAAGAAAGATTTTCGGTCCGCTCGGGGCTTTTTATCTGGGATTGTTTTACATTATAGTACGAGCAAACCGCCTTTATAATATCGTGGGGGGAAACCTTCTGTTTTTTTCGCTCATCTTTATGTTGAAAAAACCCCTCAATATCCTCCAGATCAATCCCTTCTTTCTTTCCCAAAGTCTTTGCATAGATGGAAAGAAGGGTTCCCTCAAGGGCACGGGTATCCGAGATCTGTTCCGCGATTACTTTTGCCGCGTCGATTGAAAGCTCTATCTCTTTTTCCCGCGCCTTAATGAGAAGGATGGCGGTGCGAAGCTCAAAGTCGGGTGACTGGATATCTACAATGAGGCCGCCCGAAAAGCGCGAACGAAGGCGGTCTTCCAGGTTTTTTATCTCGTGCGGGGGGCGGTCTGAAGTGAGGATGACCTGCCCGCCGGAGGACACAATGGTGTTGAAGGTATGAAAGAATTCCTCCTGCACGGCCTGTTTGCCGGCAATAAATTGAATATCATCAATTGCTAAGATATTAAGATTCCGGTATTTTTTCCGGAAGCGCACCGTGCTTTTGTCTTGAAAAGATTCGATGAGTTCATTCGTAAACCGGTCTCCCGGGCAAAAGTAAACCTTTGCATTTGGATTCTTTTCTAGGGCTATCCGGGCGACCGACTGGGTAAGGTGCGTCTTCCCCACCCCAACCCCGCCGTACAAAAAAAGTGGATTATATGAAGCGCCGATATTTTTTGACACCGCCTGGGCCGCGGCAAAGGCCACATTATTAGTTGATGACACTGCAAAGTTTTCAAAACGGTACTTTGCATGGAGACCGGCCTTGGTAAACACATCGTCCATACTGGGCTGAAAGGTGAGAAGGGGTGCGGGGCTAGCATTTTTTTGTTTTTTTGGTTTGATTACAATCTGAATCGACGTTTTTGTTTTCAGATGTAGGGAAAGAAGCCGCTCAAGCTCCCCCACCCGCTTTTCAATATATATCTTTACCCCGTTGTTGTCACATCCCAACACAATTCCTCCTTCGGTGAGTTCAAGCGGGTAAACTTGTTTTAATATAGAAGCGATGACGGGGGCGTCTTTCTTATTTTTTTCAAAACTTCCTAAAAATTCATTCCAGAGAGAGGTTAACATAGGTCTGAAAAGTGTTTGTGGATAACTTATCCACAAATAATAAACATATGTACACGATTTTGCAAGGGCATTTAGTTATAATAAAATCATGTCCTTATTGGATTTATTTTTTCCCGCAAAATGCTTCGGGTGCGGGTATTTGGGGGTATATATTTGTTCTGTGTGTGAAAAACGCCTCCGCCCCATCGAAAGACAGGCCTGTATTTATTGCAACAAAGCGAGCCTTTATGGTTTAACCCACCCCGGGTGTTGGCGGAACAAAGGAGTGGACGGACACATCTCGCTTTTTCACTACGATAATCTTCTCAAAAAAATCATCAAGGGAATCAAGTATTCCTTTGTTACCGCGGCCCGAAACGACTTATTTTACCTCATCGCAAAATATGGGCAAGAACCCCTTATTTACTATAAAAAAAACCCTAAGCTCTTTATTCAACCCATTCCCCTTTCAAAAGAAAAAGAAGAGTCCCGCGGGTTTAATCAGGCAGAGATGATGGCGGGCACCTTTTCTCTTCTCACCAACATCAAAGAGATAGAGATGATAAGGCGTCACAAAAATACCGAAATACAGGCAAAAATAAAGAATAAGCAAAAAAGAAGAGAAAACATGAAGAGCGCGTTTTCATTAATTGGCAAGCAAATAAGAGCGAAAGAGATACTGCTTGTGGATGACGTGGTGACATCGGGATCAACAGTCAAAGAGGCGGCAAAAACCCTAAAAAGGGGCGGGGTTGAAAAAGTATATGCTTTCTCAGTTGCGAAAGGCTAGCTGGGTTGCTATCATTAGACATATGCAGGAGCAGAAAGAGTATAGGGTTGAAATATCGGCAAAGACTATAATTTTCACCGCCTCCCTCATACTTATTCTTGCCGTCCTCTGGGCAGTAAAAAACCTCCTCCTCTCCCTTTTTGTTGCCTTCATTATTATGAGCGCAGTGCGGCCGCTTATTTCATACTTCGTTGGGAAGAAGGTACCGCGGCGGCTTGCGGTTGTGGGGGTATTTGTTACCTTCATTATTTTCTTTGTCTTTATGCTGGTCTGGGTCATCCCTCCCTTTGTGCAGGAGACAGCCCTTCTTATCAAACACCTCCCCGCCATGATCGAGTCACTAAACCCCCTGGTTGGAGGGTACATAAACATCGATTCGCTTTCTCAATACGCCCCAAACATAACCAACCAGGTTTTCAACATTATTCGCATGGTTTTTTCAAACGTCATGTTTGTGGTCACGACCCTTTTCTTCAGTTTTTATCTTACCCTTGAAGACGATTTTATAAAAAACACTCTGAGTTATTTTTTGAGTGAGAGGGATGCTCTTCGCGCCACAATCCTCATAGAAAAAACCGAGAAACGGCTTGGCCGCTGGCTTCTGGGAGAATTTACCCTCATGGTGGTAATAGGATGTATGACCTATGTGGGTCTCACCCTCTTTGGCTTCAGATACGCCCTCCCCCTTTCCATCATTGCCGGCCTACTGGAGGTGGTTCCCAATATCGGTCCCATCTTTTCAACCGTTCCCGCATTTATCGTTGGACTTACACAATCGCCCATCTTGGGATTTGTAGCCATCATCCTTTACTTTGTTGTCCAACAACTTGAAAACCACCTCATTGTCCCCTATGTAATGAAAAAGGCTGTTGGACTTAGCCCCATCATAACCCTCATTGCCCTCATCATCGGGGGGCAGCTTTTTGGAGTGTTGGGTATGGTTTTGGCCATCCCCCTCGCCCTATTTCTAGAAACTCTTCTTACCGAGATTAAAAAACAAAGGAAAGAGCACGATAATAATTCGGTAAATCTGCGGTAAATAAAATGAAAATCGCGGTATTAGGAGGTGGGCTCACCGGACTTACCGCGGCATATCACCTATCCGGGTGCAATCACGAGGTAACGCTTTTTGAAGGAAATGAAGTATTAGGTGGCCTCGCAAGCGGCTTTAAGGAGGTGGGGTGGGGCTGGTATTTGGAACGGGCATATCACCACATATTTTCAAATGACCAGGACATTCTCTCCCTGGCAAAAGTAGTTGGGTTTGAGGGCTTTTCATTTAGGGAGCCGGTGACGGCGGCGTTATACGATACGAACCCCACGAGCAATTACCGCACATTTTCCGTAGATACCCCGCAGGACTTTTTATCTTTCCCCCTTCTTACTTATCCTGAAAAAATAAGAGCGGGCATAGCTGTGGCCTTTTTAAAACTTTCTCCCTTTTTATCCGTGTATGAAAAACAAACAGCTGAAAATTTTTTGCGCGCGTCGATGGGTGATAGGGTGTGGAACGTATTATGGGAAGAGCTTTTTCGGAAAAAGTTTGGTAAACATGCGGAAAATATACTCGCATCCTTTATCTGGGCAAGAATAAAAAAACGGACCAAATCTCTCGGATATCCGAACGGAGGATTTCAGTCGTTTATAAACTTTGTTGCGAAAAAAAACCAAAGCAGGGGAGTGGTGATAAAAACACGGGCACCAATAAACAGAGTTACCAAAAGCGGGAGAGGGTTTATGGTCGAGGGAGTATTTTTTGACGTCGTCATCTCAACACTTCCCACCCCCATATTTTTATCCGTCTTCGGGGAGGAACTGCCCGGGCCTTATAAAAAACAATTAAGTCAAATAAAATATCTCAACGCCGTTAACCTCGTCCTGGAAACAGAACAACCCTATTTTGAAAAAGAATACTGGGTAAATATGTGTGATAAGAAAGCGCCCATGATGGTGTTGGTCCAACACACCAATTTTATTGATAAAAGACACTATAACAACAAACACATACTTTACTGTGCAAACTATGTAGAGAAGGAACACCCGCTCTGGACCATGTCACAGGGGGACATAATAAAATATCATCTTCCTTATATTCAAAAAATAACTGACAACAACCAATCGATTATAAAAGCACGAGTATTTAAGGCGCCCCTTGCCCAGCCCCTATTTGATCGTGAATTTCCATCACGCATGCCGCATTTTGTAACGCCATTAAAAAATTTATTCATCGCAAATCTGGACATGACCTATCCTTATGACCGGGGGACAAACTACGCGGTAAGACTGGGGAAAGAGGTGGCTGGTCTGGTATAATGAAGGCCTGGCTTTGTGGCCACGGGACGTAGTTTCGGATGGTTTATGCCGTAAAAATAGCTGATTTTTACGGTGCTAGAACGCATACTTTGCACATTGAGAAACATGGTCGGGACGTAGTTCAGATGGCTAGAACGCATACTTTGGGAGTATGAGGTCGCGAGTTCAAGTCTCGCCGTCCCGACATTGTTTTTCAAGTGTAAAGGAGCGTAGGGTCGCGAGTTTTTACACTGAAAAACCTCAAGGTTTTTTATGTGCAAGTCTCGCCGTCCCGACCAAACAAACCTAAAGAAACAGAATAATAAGATTGGATAAAGAATTATGAAAAGTAAAATCAAAATTTTAGTAATCGGTGCAAGCAGTTATGTGGGTGCAAGACTATATTTTGACCTTAAATCAAAATTTGATGTTGTGGGTACTTATTCCAGTAGTCAACTTTCCAAAAATTTAATTCACTTGGATATTACTGATAAAGATGAAGTGAAAAAGGTTATCACAGAAAATAAACCAACAGTAATAATTCATGTAGGCAATAACGCAAGCGCAAAGTGGTGTGATGCAAACCCAGAAAAGGCGGTACTTCTCAACCAAACGGCAACACAATACATTGTTGATTTCGCAAATGAAATGAATGCGAAAGTAATATACATATCAACAATGGGAGCTATCAAACCCTCAAATCTTTACGGAAAAACAAAATTTAAGTCTGAAAAAATCGTAAAAACTGCTAAAACTGGATACCTTATACTTCGCCCATCCCTTATTCTTGGGTACAGCCCAAATACGACTAATGACAGACCATTCAACAGACTGCTAAAAAATTTAGATGAAGGTTTTCCAGCCATTTATGATACGTCATGGAAATTTTAGCCTACATACATTAAACACATCAGTGAGGTAATCGAAGCTTGTATAAACAAACAGATCTTTAATCGCTCAATCATCATTGCCGTTCCCGAAATGAAATCGAGATATGATACAGCCAAAGATATATTGACTCCTTTTGGAATTAAAGCAACATCTATTGACGCAAAAGATTCGACTTTCGAAATCTTTAAAGATGACCTTTCAGAGTTAAACGAGTTGGATTTACCAAAACATAATTACCAGGAAATAATTACTGCTATTGTTGGCGAAGTGAAAAGTCGAGAAAAATTCGTTATTTGATTTATAAGGCTATTGAGGAGTAATCACAAAATCGACACCGGCCGAGCTAACCTTTGCGAAATTCGGTTCTAACTTTTTTGTCAATTTCGGCACTTCAAAAAAATTGACAAACCCACCGCATTGTTTTATATTGAAACAATGGCAACGAATACAAAACTTATTTCGAAAGAGTTTGTTTGTGTTGATAAGCGAATAGGATATTTAGCTCTCCTAATAGTTCCCGCGGTGATTTTGATTGTCATATCGGGCATGATTAACTCACAAAAAATGACTCAAAACAGTAGGGCGTCAGAACAGGACAAAATTAATAATATTTGGCCCTGGCCTACAAAAACACCCGTAATACCAATCCCAGAACCCACACTAAAAACGTATTACATTAAACCGATAATGGATGTCTGTTTTGATTCTTTGGATGATATCCGTAAGATGCTCATGTATGAATATATTAACGACGAAAGCTATGATGAGGCGTGGTCAATTTGTTATAAAAATTTGGTAAAGTTTATCATTAGTAATGATGGAAAATGGCCGGAGCCTGTGGTAATTCCCACCCCCATCATAAGTAAAGGATTTTCAGTAACAGACAAAGTTGCAAAGGCCTGGGTCGACAAGGGATTTCTTCGTAGCCGCGGCCTTTATAATTATCCCAGTGGCACGCTTCAGCTAAATGCAAGGGATGTAATAATAAAATACCTTAAAATACAGCGCGAATCACTCACAGAACCACTTAAATTCTCGCGCTGAATCGTTTTTCTATCCTATCCTATCCTATCCTATCCTATATATGTCTTTAGTATGCTTGTTTTTTCCTGCGTGGGGGAGAGGGCGAACGTTTTGACCGCACGAGGAATAAAGCAGGAGTGTCCTTTTTCAACAGACAAAGTGCGAGCGGGCGTCTCAACCCGAAGTTCACCCTCAATGACAAATATATGAATAAATGATGGGGGATTTTCCACCACAACCTCTTTTTGAATAGTGGCAACATCCAAGGAATAGTGGGAAGTATGAAGAAGAGATTGTCCCTCTCTTTTTCTCATGGCGAGGGAGAGATCGTTGTGTTCGGGGTCGGTATTAATATAAGTAAAATAATCCTCAACGTGTATTTTCCGAATAGTACCATCGGGTTGCATCTTCCCCTTATCAAAAGCTCGGATGGTTGATTCATCATCGGTTACATCAAGCTGCACTTCATAAAGCACGTTGCCGAACGGATAAGAAACAGGATCTTCTTCCCAAGAGTGTTGTATTGCGCCAGGGCTTAAATCAACGATGCTGTGTTTTTTTATTCTATGTGTGTTTACAAATTGCCAAGGGTTAACGCTTTTAATAAAAGACGCCGCTTTTTCTTTTGTACGGCCATAAGAAAGGGCGCCAATTTTTAGCGAGGCTGATAAGGCAATCATTTTTTCTTCGATTGCAAGACACACCCGCTTGAACTCCAGCATATCTGCGCCTTTTTTTATCCCATACGTAATAATACCATCTTCCAGGTAGTACCACGACTCCGGCTTGGGTTTCCATCGCGACTGTTTTTGCGATTTTTTTACATGAATTTGAAACGAATTCCCTAGGGCTTGGGTAAACTTGATAAGAAGTGGCATTTTGGTGTGGGGAAAAGAAGACCCCAATATTTGCGATGAGTTTTGGTCGACGAGGTCTTGTAGTTTGATATAGCTGGAATCAGAAGAGAGGCGGCCATTCTTATTATATTCAACGAGGTCGCTTTGGAATTGAGAGTCTGCCGAGGAGGAAGAGGTGGATAAAATCGAGCCTCCGTACAACTCATAACTTTGGCCAATTTTCCGCGCCCTCAATTCTTCATCCTGAATTTGTTTATACGAAACAATGTATGAACCCCCCCACGTAGGTTGCTCGATGAAGCGGGGTATGATGAGATAGGGCCGGTCAAGCTCGAGGGACATAGGGATAATAATCCTATACAAATATCTTGTATAATACAAGAGTGGAACATATGAGCGGAAGAATATTTGTCTACCTCAAGGCCTTGCGGGTGAACCAGTGGATAAAAAACTCCATCATCTTCACTGCCATTATTTTTTCCGGGACTCTATTTGACCAAAGACTTTTTGTTTTAAGCCTGACCGC
>CAYINK010000015.1:1433-13689 GCA_964364765.1 uncultured Gammaproteobacteria bacterium | reverse complement strand
GACCAATCAGCTTCAGGGTCCTCTTGAATCATGGATATTAAGGCATAGGTAAAGACGGGGTTTGCCTCAACAAGAGACTGTTTCAGGTTTGTGGTAAAAGAATTCCAAAGAGTGTCAATCATCTCTCTTCTGAAAAATTGGAGATTTTGCTGAGCTCTTTGAAGAATGGCTCTATTTTGTGGATATACATCCTTGAGGTTTTCTGCAAATTGTTCATAATGCTTCGTTGTTGAGATTAAACGTAGTGCATAATCTGTCTGGCCTGACCCCGGAGGACTAATTTTCCCAAGCATGCCTCTAAATGAATCTGAGAGCTCTTTATATAGTCCATTAGTGCTAAGCGATTCTGGATTTCTCTCCGTTGCCCATACTGCAAGAGGGCCTAACGGACTTATACTGCATCCTATTTTTTCAAATCCCGAACGAAGATCGGTAAGGGGAGAGTCACCATTCTCAACAGCCTTAAGCATTTCAGCAAGTGCAGCACCATCATGGCTTCCTGAAAGGGTATTATGAAGTGATCTCGCGTAAAGTAACGCTAGAGATAAATCAATTCCCGCGCTTCCGGGATTTACTCCATAACCCCCAAATTGTGCGGCGTCCGCTGTGGATTTAAAACCTCTGGTAAGTCCTGGCTCTCCGAGAGTGGCTATTCTATGAGCACCAGGAAGAACAAGTGCAAGTCCTCCTATCGGATCAATAGGAGCAACTGTTTTCACAGCTTGTAATCGATCTTTTCCAAGCGCATTGAATGTGGCTTCAAATATATCTCTTGATGGATATTCGATAATTCTATGCCCATTACGCGTACGTTTTATGACATGCATTATGTCTACAGCTCTGTTCATAAACACTGATAAAGGTGTTATCCTGTCAGGTGGTACCATTCTATCAATTAGTTCTTTTTGAGCTTCCTGATCAGGTTGAACATCCATGACTTGCAGATTTAATCTCGGATGCAGTTCTTTAAACCGAGTTTCTCCCACCGCTATATTTGTATCTAATAATGCCCCTACTCTCGTAGAACTCAGCCCCCCCATTATTCCAGATATATTCCTATCCCCTGGTATTCTTTTCATGTCAATCGCATCTTGAAGCATGGGACCAACCCAACGATTTTTTTGTGGTTCAATGTCCCACTTAAGTTGTTTGAGAAGTAACCCAAATGCTTCATATCTGTGTCCTACATCCTGAATTGGTTTACTTAAATCTTCACTCAAGAACCATCGAGATAATGGAATGCCTGCAATGCCAAGAGTAGCAGGAAGACCTAGAGCTGTTAAACAAAGTAATTCCGTTGATCCAAGATGTTCAGGAAAAAAGCTTGTGATCAAAGCTCCAAGTGAAATACCTCCAACCACAGCTGTTCCATCTATTCCTAGACGGGTTCTGTTTCTACGTGATTCATCAACACTGCTGGAAATCCAATCTTCTGCATAATTATCAGCACCCTGGCCATATATAGCTTTTATAAGGTCATTTGCCCCTCCACCCGTTCTTATTACCGCCTGAGCAAGATCGGGAAGTCCGTCCTGAATGATAAGAGGAAGCATCGTCGCCTTCATACCGTCCATATCTGCCGCTGATTGCCTTAGTCCAAATCCATCAAGAAAAAATTTTGCAATTCTTGTTTTTGCAACTTCTGCCATCTCCCGAGAATCAAGTGCAATTGCTAAACGAAGAAATCCTTGAGCTATACGTGGTGCATTTCCTACCCGCTGTACATCTGAAGCCAACGCTTTTAATGCTTCTTCATTTGAAAGATTCTCATTCCCAATGTGCCATCGAGCGTAGTCTGCAAGTTGTGGTGGAGCTTTTGATAAGTCACCTTTTATTAGAGCATCCCAGTTATCTTCTAGTACGAATTGAAGTTGGGGTGGCAGACTCAACGTTCCATATTCTCTCCTAATCGTCCTATTTTGATCATCTAGGACTTTGGGGGGTAGGAGTGTAGGAACATTGGCGGCACTAAGGGGACCATATGCTGTCCTAACAAGCATAGACTTAAGGTGAGGTGCCGTAGCTTCTTCTCTCAGGAGCACTGCTTTCCTAGCTCTGTTACGCAGGAAATGTCTTACTCCCCTTGCGTGGGTGTGTTGTGCATATCCGTGTAATCTTCCTGGAGCACTTTTGAGTCCTTCTATCACTGTCATGTTAGTATTATATCAGACCTATAATAAGATTTCAAATGCATTTGTATTCCCCTTGTTTGGGAAGACATAAACAATTGATTTACCCTATAGTTTATTGTATAATACATGCAATATGACTTCAAGTATTTATGAATTAGTAAAACACGTTGCTACGGGTATTACGGGTGAGTCATCTCCAAAGGTCATGATTCCGAAATTGGAATTGATTCCTCAAACCTCATCAGAACTACTTTTTAATAGAGGCCAAACCGTTGACACAATTCTTCATACAGGACCTTATACTATCGTGCCTATAAGGGCAAAAGCTTCAAGTGGATATCAAGGATTGACTGTCCTTGATGCAGATCTCAAATACGAGGGTCACAGGGTTGATCCCGGGCGGTCCGAGAGTGTAGCGCAGGTTTGCATAGATCTTGGGGTAATAGGAGTGTCTACACGTAATAGCAGAGAATATACTGTAAGGAATGGAACAAAGCAGGGTGATTGGGGACAGGAAATCGTCAATATTGAGCGGAGGAGTGTTCCGCAAAATATTATACTAGTGAAGGATACACCACCTCATCTGAGACCAAGTCTTTCACGGGTTTTTAATGGTACCGTAGACGAATTTATAGGTTCTGCGCAGAAAAATTGCTTTACGAGCTTATTGACATCTATTTCAGTCAACCTTATTGTAAACGGCAAATATCTGCTTCTTCATGATGAGGAAGGAACCCCCCTCGTCTTTCGATTGGTAGATAGCTCAGGTGATCCCCATTTGCCCCGAAACTGGGAACGGGTTCCCATGGCGCGTACTTTACCGTCAGATTTGCAATGGTATATCGATCAGCTTACTACTGATAGCACGAGGCAGTTTAAGGAATTGAGAAATGATCTCATTGCCGTTACTAATAAAGACTCCGTCCGCCTGGTACAGAAGGCTGATGGCAAACATACCGATCTTATTACTGATCATATAGGCAATGTAAGAAGCAACGTTTGTGTAGACCCTGTAGATAATAAGGTCTACTATTGTGGAGGTGATTACTCAACACTTGAGATGGTTGACCTTTCGGGAGCCAAACCAACACCGGAAAAACGATACTTTCAAGAGCCCTATCATAATGTACATAATATGCATATTGATCCAACCGGCAAGTTTATTTTGATAAGCGCTGAGAATGATCGGAGTAAACAGTCGGTTCAAGTATTGAGAAAAGATACACTTGAGCCGGTAGGGACGGTACCGAAATTAACCGATGTCTCCTATGACAGTAACGGTCTGCTCCATGGAGTAGATGAGAGGGGTCGATTAGGTACCTATACCCTTAATTTAGATAAAATCTGGAATTCCCTTCAAGAAGGAATGCGTGCAAGATTGGACTCTGCTCGACAAATATTAGTCGATGAAGTGACTCAACAGCTTAAAAACGCAACATCTTTTAACCGAGTTCAAAGTGTAGAAAAAACATTACAAGCAAGGTTGGCTCAACTGCGCCAACAACACGGTGCGACTGATTTTCAATATCTTATTGAGCCGGTTCAGGACCTCGTGAAAGCACATAGATCAAGGTTTGCCGTTCAAGAAATAAATACAATATTGAATTCCAGGATCGCTAAGCCCCTAGCTTCAGACATCAGTAGAAATGCTGAAATTAGACTCATGCACTTCAGAGAAATATTAGACACACTGTTGCCTTACTTGAACACGGAGCATGATACAAAGTTAATTGCACAAGCAAGACTGGCATTGCAAACGATAAATGATAGAAGGAATAAATTTATTGAAAATCAAACCCCTGAAATTACTAGACAAATTGGATTCGCAGTCAAGGTAATTAGGGATGAAATTAATGCCTCATCATCCCTTCAATCACTATCAGCTTTTAATCTTGCTAAAAGGATGAATGAGATTAAAGCCCTATTAGCAAAGATGGGGATTGATAATGGAGGGTTGATCCCAATGGATAGATATCTAACCGTGGCACGGAATGAGCTCATTAGTGCCTATAGAGCTAGACATGGAGCAATTCAGACAGAAGCGACGAGCGCAGTTGCCACGCCTTCTGCGCTCGTTCAAACCGTTGATTTGGTGCAGTTTCAACAAAACCTGGGTCGAACATTAATTGATTTATTTGTTGGGACTCTGAGGGCCAGTCGACCCGGTTCACTCGAAGATGTTAAAAGATTGGCTGGTTACGATGACTTACAACAGCAACTCAACGATCTTGATCCAAAATTATTAGCTGAGCTTGAGGATAGAGTTAAACAGTATTTCGAAGGAGTGAAAATAATGGAAAGTGATATTGTTGTTAAAGAGGGAATACATTACAAGAAGTTTAAACACAGGAATTTTGAAGAAATATTACTACAGATACATAATGATGATGAATTCCCGCCTGAAGTAAGGGCATTTATTCCTGAATGGGATCCCAACTGGGTATTGGATGAATGGACGTTAGACTATCTGGGTCAAATAGCCGCTTGGATGAATATACAGTCTTCAGAAAATATAGGGGGTATTATTCTCACCGGACATGCAGGAGTAGGAAAGGATGTGCTTATAAAGATGATTTGTGCAATGCTTAGGAGACCTATGTATATTCTCCCGGGAGGTAAATCGATGGATGATCGTTCGCTTTTTTTTGAACAAGAGTTTAATTCGATTGATGGCGGTACTCAATCTGATGTGATTCCCACACTTTTCTACAGTGGCTCTCTTGTTGCAAATTCAGTAGTAGTTATCCAAGAGTTAACCGCCATACCTCATTCAGGTATGACCGCTTTACACATGCCATTAGCCGAAAGACGATTGCCAAATATATTAGGTCAAGGTGCTCCAACTCCTGTAGCGAGAGGTGTAAGTTATATTTCTTCTGGGAATACTAAATATTCTGGCACAAATACCATAACCGAAGCATTAGGAGATAGATTGATTTTTATTGAGATAACAAAACCTCCGTTCATTGATTCCTCAGGTGATTACCATCCTTATGAGGCGATGCGAGCGGCGAATAGCACGCCAACCCTTTACCCACTTGTCCGTAAAGGTCTGTTTCCCTCCGTATGGGATTATTACACAAATGGTAAAGGCAACCGACCGAGTATTGATATTAGTGCGAAACAACTATTCGATTTGGAAACAATATTTATGATGTTGCAGATTGGAAATAAGCTGTGGGAGTACTATCTTATGACTACAGAAGGAGGAAAGAATCAAGCAAGTGCAATGAATAAATGTCCCGCGGATAGGCCGTTTTCTCGCGATTTCCACACATGTGTTCAGGCGCTTTCATATTACCAACAAGGAGCTGATCCAGCCGCAACTGCAAAATCATTAATAAAACTATTATATGTTCCGAAGCTTGATGACCCACAACATAAAAAGGTTGTTGCGGCATATATAGATGGGTTCCCCTGTTATGAATTTAAACAAAGATAAACCATATGGCACACGAACATATGGTTAGAAAGCCGCCAGATACACTTGCACACCAACGAAGTCTTCTTGCTATTAATGAAGTAATAAAAGGGACGGGCTTGCAGGCTTTACCTGGTAAGAGGTGGGGGTATGTTTCCGAAAAGAGCTCTTCGAGGCCGACCGGAATAATCTACGATGAAGGTGATATTGAAAAAATAGGGTTGCAAAGAGTACAAAATCGACTCACTGTCTTCGGACGAAAAGTTGAATGCTTTGATTCGGAAGGTGGTGCGCAATTTTCACAGGAGATGGATGGACGTGGGCTTGAACGTAGCCAAATTCAGGAAGTGTATCAACGCTTAACATCTTGCAGACAACGAGCACAATTACTCGCAGATGAGGAAATAAAAGGAATAAAAGAAGAGCTTATTCATATAACTGATGAGGAAACTAATAGATTAGTGGCTGAAATACCTTTCTTAAGCCCGATTGAAAAGGTATTAGCACTTCTCGAGCTTGGGCAAACCGACTACCTCTTCTCTGGTATGACAACACAAAAAAACATAGGTTTGGTTTTTGATGACATGAGTGCCGAAGACGTACATCTCATGATGCAAATGCAGGAGGATTTTCAGGCTTTTTCTCTTGAGGGTGATCAAGCGGCATATAAGAGGCTTGTAGATTTTATCAGTAGTCAATATAGGGAGGTTCCCAACCAGGATATTTCACCGGCCCCAGAGGCGAAAGATGAATACGCCCCCCTGCCCCCCTCACCTGAGACCGGTACCGATACCGTTTTTTTTGAAGTGACTCCACCAAGTGACGGTTACTATAAAAGAGCAGTAAGAAACAGATATGATAGGCAAAGTAAAAAATGGCAAACTGAATCAACTGAGGAAATTCCTTGCCCAATAGTCGAGGGAGATGACCCCCATACGGCTATGGGAAAAGCCCCAAAAGGCAAGATACACCTTCCTGTGCTGGACGGTTATTCTGTTTCCGGCTCCGATGAGATTACACAAGACCGGAACGGCAACTATTTTCTTCACTCTGACAACGAACATGATTTTTCTTATCAATTTGCAAAAGAAAGGGCTCAAGCAGGTATTCAACAACCCACCGCAATTGAAACGGAAAGTATGTACGCGGGATCATTATCTGAAAAGACGGAGTCATTCCTTCAGCAACTCAGAACAGAAAGAAATCCGATGACAGTAGCCGAAAAACTTAGACAATATATCCAAGAGGCTCATCGATATCCGGAGGGAAATGGAAAAAGTGCGGCTCTTGATTTACAGTACCGGCTTTTCAACGAATCAACCGCAGAAAATTATATTCAAAATCTAGACGCTTCAGAAGAGCTTGAGTGCTATTCGGCAAATACCCTTTTCGCCGCGTTACTACGAGGTTTAGAAGTACCCACGCGTTTGGTTGAAGGGTTTCTTGTAGATGATTCCCAAAAGGATAAGACAGTTCTGTCAGCAAAAAAAAGTCATGCGTGGATTGAGGTCTGGAATGGGAAAAGCTGGGTTCGTTTTGATGCTACTCCCCCGTCGGGTGACCAGTTTTGTAATCAACCCTGTGCAGGGGATGTAGAGTCGGGTGAGGCACGATCAAAACTACAACAAGCGGAAAACTCAGTGCAAAATGCAACACAAATAGGAGAAAAAGTACAGAAAGAGCTTGGAAAACCGGAGATATCATTCGCTGATCTTGATAAGTTGTCTGATGTAGTACAAAAGGCCGCATTGCCAAATGACGTGGCAGGAGAACTTAATAAAGAAATAAGAAAAAAAGAACAAGGAATGAAAGATGCGGAAAAGCAACGCCTTGATGATATGGTAAATGATGGATTTCTTGATGAGGCTAAAGCTGATGAGCTCAAAGCAAAGATGGATAAGGTACATGGTGCAGATTTAGATCAACTTGACAACAAAACTATAGATGAGGATAGACTGTATGATGAGTACCTGCAAATAGTCGCAGAGGTTTTACCCTCAGTTGACGCATGGTATAGCACCTTTACTTCTGCCCTTCCCATGGCGGAGGATGCGTGGGAGGTTGACGATAATCACACCCATAGAGGAACTCGTATTGATATGCGAGCGGCTCTTAAGCCAAATAACTTCATGAGTGGTAATGTATTTAGTACAGAAAGTAGAGTGGAGACTACCAAACCCCAATTATTTGTTCACTTTTTAGTTGATGTGAGCGGATCTATGGCAGATCCTGTCTCAACCGCATCTGGTATGAATCAAACGAAGATACGGCTCGCGCAAAAAATGTTTGTTTTTTACAGTGAGCTCATGAGTCGTGTGAGGAAAGAGTACGGATATATTAATACGACTATGAGTGTGTTTTCTGATTCAGTTAGAACGGTCAAGGGAGCCGATCAATTGTATGATTCCCCAGATAGATATAAATATGGAACCGGAGAACAGATGACGGTAAAAGCACGGATTATGCAGGCACTGACTGCACATGGAGGTACAAATATGTACGATGCGTTTGAAAGTATAATTGCAAAGATAAATGAAACTATGGAGAGATATCCAGATTATGGCCACTCATTTATGCTTATAGGCGACGGTATGGATACCCAAGGAAATGAGAGAAAAATACGTTCACAGTGGAGTCAATGGGATGACCGTTTTGATGCGGATCGCTGTATGAGGCATGCTCTATTATTGGGAGAGCAAAAAAATGAAGCTCAATTAAAGCAGATTTTTGGAGATGACTATGCAAATGTTGGCGATGATTTTGATTCACTTGTGGATGCAAGCATGGAAAAGATTATTCTAGATGTAAAGGGATATTATCGTACGTAAACCCTTGCCCGATGTCCTGCAGTGATAACCTGAATGATTTTGTCTTTTTCTTTGATTTTGTAGATTATTCTATATGCGCCAACTTTATAAGAAAATTTCCCCGTCAGTTCTCGGGTTAGAGGTTTGCCAATGAGGGGATTTTCTTTTATTTCTTGAAGTGCAATGATGAATGGTTCCTTATATGATTTTGATATCCGTTTAAGCTCTTTTTTTGCTTGTGCAGAAACGATGATGTTATACATTGAGATTTAGGTCTTTCTTCAGTTTCTCAAACGTAACATAGTTGCCTTTTTTAATATCCTCTTCTCCTTTTTTTATTGCCTTCATGAGTCCAGGATTACTTAAAATTTCATTCGTCTCCTTCCATGACTCGTACTCCGTGGCCGAGATAAGTACTGCGGCAGGAGATCCGTTCACCGTGATAATATACTCTGACAGTTTCTTTTTTGCACTGTTCACTAATTGAGGAAGTTCATTGCGTGCCTGTGTTATGGAAAGAGTTGTAGTCATAACAAGATGGTACATTATTCTGTACAGAATGTCAAGAAGATTTTCGGAGTACCATCTTTACCCCCTTTATCCCCACAAAAGAAAGCGCGGAGATGAGGATTAACGACTGGGTTAGGATGAGGATCAAAGGCTTCTCAATAAAAATTCATCATATTGATGACGCTTCCTTGGAAGCGGGGGTATCTTTTCAGAAATGAGCGGATTCCCGATGAGTTATTTTTTGTCAGTTTGATTTCATATGCTCTATACAAATCGGAATCTTGCAAAATAAGATCCACTTCCGATCCGTGACGGGTTCTCCAATAATGTATGCGGACGCCTGATTTTATGTATCCGTTGTACTTTATGGTCTCGTTTAGAATAAAATTTTCAAAGAGGGCACCCGCATCGGAACGGATTGACAGGCTTTCAAACGCATTGATAAGCGCGTTCCGCAGGCCCGTGTCGTAAAAATATATCTTAGGAGATTTGCCGATCTCATCACGTCTGTTTGAGACATAAGGATAGACGCGGTAGAGAATATAACTATCTTCAAATATGCTTATGTACCGTTTGACGGTATCCAGCGTGAGCCCTGTCCGTCTGGATAAATCCGAGTAGTTAATCAGATTTCCTATCTGATACGCCAGGAGCCGCAACAGGTCTTCCGCCTCTTTTCTTTTCTCGAAAAGATTCATCTCCTGTACATCTTTCAAGGCTAAAGTGCCTGCCAGTGTTTTCAAATAGGGTATATCCGAGGATAGATTTATTACCTCAGGATAGAGCCCGAAGAGGAGAACCTTCTCAAGTGTCTTCTTCATGTCAAAAAGATGAGTTCCTTTTTCGGCCGTAGATCGATTCAGCATCCTTTCCCCAAAACTATATCCTAGCTCGCTCTTCACACGCGTCTGATAGAGATACTCGTCAAACGAGAGGGGAAATAATCTGTATTCTACGAACCTGCCCGCCATACTTTCGGTCGTTTTTTGACGAATGGCAAGTGAGGAAGAGCCTGTAATGATTGTGTGTAGTTGGGGCAATTGGTCAACTAGTATCTTACCCGCCCTTCCGGGGTTTTCTATGAGATTCGCTTCATCCAGTATGAGATACCTTGCGGATTGAGGAATAATCTGCCGGTAATAATGAACATCGTATGATTCAAATGCCTTTTTTACGGGTTCATTATCACATGTCAGGTAAAAAGCCTGGGGGAATAGCCGCCTCACCAATGTTGTCTTTCCTGCCTGGCGGGGCCCGAGGAGTATAATGGCCTGTTTGTACTTCTCAAAGTGTCCGCGAAGCTGTTTGTCTATGTGTCTTTGTATATTTTGAGTGTCCATACCATCATTTTACTCTTCACTATTTTAATGTCAATACCTAAAAAAGTGAACACTATTTTATGTGCGAAGTACCATCTTCACCCCTTTATCCCCCGAAGGAAAGGGCGGCTTCTTCTTTCAATTTCTCACTGAGCATAATTTTAAGAAGAGATTGGTAGGGAACGTCTATTTATTAAGTCTATAGGTAATCGAATAGTTATAGATTTTGACGTTTTTTTTAAAGATGAAAGATTTAGCTTTACGGGCCGATTCATATTAAAGTAATGAGTCGTATCATGGCTTGCCCAAAAATCTTGTTCTTCGTCCTCATTTTTAAATTTAGGTATTGATCTGAGTTTTTTCATAGATTAAGAAAATTTCTGGAGCACCATCTTTACCCCCTTTATCCCCCCGAAAGAAAGCGCGGAGATGAGGATGAGGACCCCGAACATGAGGGGAGAAACAGGGACGATCTTAAACCAAGAGGCAAACGTTGGGTGTGTAACTATGAAAAACTGGGTAAAAAAGGGGAAGAGAAATGCCATAATAAATACCGGCCTTAAGAGATGAGCAAGATTTCGGTGAAGCGATTGATGACTCAACCACTGGTCGATGAGAATGAATGACTGGATGAGGGTAAGGATGGTAAAGGCGGCTGTACCGGCCACTCCCGCTCCAAAGTATTTTAAAAATATACCGAAGCTACCAAGAATGAGAACCGTACCTATCACTCCCAGATAAAATATATACTTACGTTCGTGAGATTTTAAAAGAACCATATCACGGTCGGGACGTTGAGTCATAAGATGAGGGTCGCGCGGTGAAAAGGCAAGAGAAAGAGCGGGAATGCCATCGGTCACAAGATTGATATAGAGAAGTTGTATGGGGAAAAAGATATGATTAAAGCCGAGGATAAGTCCCCCGATGAGCGCAAATGCTTCGGTGATGTTGCAAGCGAGAAGATAAACGATCGCATTTTTGAGGTTTTTAATGATATTCCGCCCTTCCTCAATGGCATTCACGATAGATGCAAAATTATCGTCGGTTATGACCATATCCGCCGTTTCACGGGCTACATCAGTCCCCACCAGGCCCATAGCCACGCCCACATCGGCCTGTTTGAGTGCAATGGCGTCATTCACCCCATCACCGGTCACAGCGACTACTTCACCCAATTTTTGATATAAAGAAACGATGCGATGTTTATGGAAGGGACTCGTACGGGCAAATATGCGCACACGGGGCAGAATTTGAAGCAGTTCCTCATCGGAATATGCCTCCACTTGAGCACCGGTCAAAATATCACTCCCCTCCTCCACAATCCCCGCAACCACCCCAATTGCCTCGGCGGTCTTTTCGTTGTCACCGGTGATCATAATGACCCGTATCCCTCCTTTTTTGGCCCTTTCAACCGCATCTCTCACCTCGGGACGGGGGGCGTCATGGATGGCGACCATACCCAAGAAGATTTGAGAATTTTCAATTTTCAATTTTTCATTTTTCAATGAATTATCATTGATCTTTGAAGAATTGGAACTTGATTGATAATTGATACTTGATAATTGATCTTTTGATATTTTCTGATATGAGAATGCTAACACTCGTAACCCTTTCCTCGCCCACTGATCCATCTGGTTCTCAATTTTATTTCTTTCTTCAGGGGTTACTTTTGATATTTCCAAAATTGATTCCGGGGCTCCTTTTGAAAACAATAATTTTTGAGTTTTGAGTTTTGAGTTTTGAGTTTCAACCAATACGCTCATCCTCTTCGTCACACTATCAAACGGCATCTCCTCAATTATCTTCCATTCTTTTCTTACCTCATCGGGTTTTAATCCAACTTCATGGGCAAGATATAACAGAGCTCCCTCAGTTGGATCTCCAAGAACATCATACGACCCATGATCATGCACGTAGACGAGGGATGCGGTGGAGCAAAGAATTCCGTCAAGAATCATTAACGAAAACGCATCGATGTTATCGTTTGGCAATTGAAAATTGGAAATTGAAACTTGTTTGGTTATTGGAACTTGGAAATTGGTAATTTGGCCATTGACGTATGCCTCC
>CAYINK010000015.1:0-1333 GCA_964364765.1 uncultured Gammaproteobacteria bacterium | reverse complement strand
TATCGTCAATAACCGATAAATTTTGTGCAATCTTTCCAAATTTCGTCTGCATACCCGTTTCTTTTACTTGCAGTAATCCCCGACCTTTGGCGGCAATCGTCCCTGAGAATATTTCATCCTGTAACATTTTTGGCACTGGCATGGATTCACCGGTTAACACGGACTCGTTCACTTCCAAATTCATCGATTCAACTACCAAGCCATCAGCTGGAATTTTTACTCCCTCTTCAATGAAACAAATGTCCCCGGGAACTAAATCTTGACTTTGGATCTCAATCTGAGTTCCATCGCGTATCACGCGGACTTTTGACACGGTAATTTTTTTCAAAGCGGCAATCGCGCCTTCCGCCTTGGCCTCCTGATAGATGCCAAAACACGCGTTTAAAATGACGATGGCAAGAATGAGGGAGCCGTCAATTGCCTCTCCGATAAAGAAAGATGCAAGTGCGGCCACGATGAGAAGAATGGTTAAAAAATTGTTAAACTGGCCTAAAAAAGTCAGGAAAAGATTCTTTTTTTTCTTTACCTCGAGGGTATTGGGACCATATTGGATAAAAAGTTGGCTTGCTTGGTGGCTAGTTAATCCCCTCATAATATATAAATTCAAATTACAAAACTCAAAATTCAATTCAAGCTCAAAATTTAAATTTTGAATTTTAAAATTGATTTGAGTTTTGAATTTTAAACTTTGAGTTTAGGCATAACTCAATAAATGCTGTCTCACTTTCATTGTCCGGAGTTGGTCGTAGGATTCGTCCATGGTGCATAACAGTTCGGTGATGGTCTTTTCCGCATCGGGAAAGGTTACCGCGCGCAGATTGTGAGGAAAATAATGAAATACTTCGTTTCGACCCAACTTCCATGCTTTCCAAATGCGGGCGGCAAGAGGTTCTCCACTGCAATTTATGATTTGCAGATAAAGCGATCTCTGCCCTAATTTTGCAACGAGGTGAGGGGATAAAAGTTTACCCAGGCGAAGATGATCGGAGATATAATCGAGATGTGAAATAAATTTCACGTCTTTAAATAATTGTTTTAAGAAACCTTCATAGGCTTTTGCAAAGGGAAAAATGAGGAACGAATAATCTTTAAATTGAAACGCATGGTCGCGGACGATGTCATCTTTGAGATATAATCCTTCCTCGATCAAGTCTTTTTGCGCCTGGGAAAAATATCGCCAAATAGGTTTTCTTTCAAGTTCGGTCCTGTCCATATATACATTGTATCAGAATAAAAAAACTAGTCATCCCCGTGAACCTGCCTGCCGGCAGGCAGGGACGGGGATCCAGACTAAAATCACAAATTTGAATTTGTAGACTAGATTCCCGCCTAC
>CAYINK010000014.1:7085-13869 GCA_964364765.1 uncultured Gammaproteobacteria bacterium | reverse complement strand
AAAGAGTATAAAAAGTTAACGAAGATGTTTTAACAAATTCACTCACTCCTCCGCATTGAAAGCAGGTTGAGCGGGTGTACATATAATACACGAGGTCAAATACAAATATCGCCGGAAGAAAGAGAATGAATAGCGGATTAAACTGCTTCTGTTTCGCCTTTGGGAGCATTTTCTTTGAGGTTGATGATCAATTTGCGATCCCGCCCCTCACCTTCTGAATAGCTTGCTAAATCGGGATAGTTGGTGGTTACGTATTGGTGAATAATGCGTCTTTCATAAGAGGAAAGGTGGAATACATTCTCAGGTTGGCGAGACTCGATAACTTTATCTGCGTATTGACCTGCCATATATTCAAGCCTCTCCTGCTGTTTTTCACGATAGTCATTGACGTTAATCAATACATGTACTGACTCCTGAAGTTTTTTATATAAGACAACCTCAAGTATTTTTTGAATGGCTCGTATAGTTTCTCCGTGACGCCCGATGATGGTGGGAGCCTCTTCGGTCTTAATAACTATCTGAAATGCTCCATTACTTTCCGTAACCTCCAATGTATATTCACTTATTAACTTTGATAAAAGTCCCTCTGCTTCTGTTTTCACTACTTCCTGTTTTTCCATATAAATAAAAAATTAAATAATTAACAAATTAAAAGATTAACGAATTCGTTAACCCGTTAATTTGTTAACTGGTTTATTTACTTGAATTCGTTTGTACTGGATTATACTAAACAACGAGAAGATATTCCAATAAAGAGAAAGCCCTATAGGCATACTGAGGGAAAACCATCCGATCATCAGGGGAAAAATATATTTCATTTGTGTATTCATTGCTTTTTGAAAATCACCGCCGTTGTCCTTCTTTCCTTCTTCACCTTTTTTTACTATCTCTTTATTCGTAGCAGAAGGGGTCATTGCTGGTGTTGCCGTCTGTACTTGTAAATACTGTAATACCGCTGTAATCACGGGTATCACATAGTAAAGTACATTTCCTCCTTTTTGCGGCGTGGTCGCAAGGTTGATGCCAAAAAACCAGGGATCAATTGTGTTAATTTTTAAAAAGCTGAAATATAATGCGCCGTTGATCTGCATAATCGTCTTGGGAAGATTGATCTCTAAGAATTTTCCCAACACCTGATAGAGGGCGATAAAAACAGGCATCTGGATAATCATAAAAAGACAGCCCGATGCCGGATTGATACCCGCCTGTTGATACAGTTTAAGTTGCTCTTCTTGTAGTTTTTTTGGGTCTTTTTTATATTTTTCCTGAAGTTTGTCCAGGTGGGGTTTCATTTCTTGCATTTTTTTTGCCGTGTCCATCTGTTGTTTGAAGAAAGGATGGAGGAGTCCGCGTACGAAAAGGGTGAGGGCGATGATGGAAAATCCAAAAGCACCAGGCAATTTAATGTAGTTAAATAGCTGGTAAAAACCAACTAAAATATTTAAAATTGGGTTGAAAAATGCCGTGTTAAAAAACTGAAAAATATAGTTCATTTTATACGGTTAATTTTTTTCTTCCCTTTAATCTTCTCCTTTTCAGAACAGCACGCCCGTCATGGGTACTCATGCGTTTGAGAAATCCGTGAGTCTTTACCCGCTTTCCCTTTTTTGGTTGGTAGGTTCTTTTGGTTGCCATACGATATTAAAATCCAATTTGTAATAAAGATGTTTCTTTTCCGTAAAATACTTGCCCCACCGCCTCGGTTACATAGGGCATGAAAGGATGAAGCATCTTAATATTTTCCAGATACACGACTTTTATAGTATCAAGAGCACTCATATTATCATTTTTGAGTTCATCTTTCAACTGCTCTACATAATAATCGGCCAGTCGGTGCCAAATAAACTCATGAAGATCGTTCAAGGCCTGTGAAAACCGGTACTTTTTCATATTAAGCATGTATCTCTTTTTTAACTCTTTCAGTTCTTTTTTCAGTTCTTGAATAATTGGTAAATTTGAATTTTGAATTTGATTTGAGTTTTGAGTTTTAACATTTGAGTTTAACTCAATAAACCGCCCAATGTTCCAAATCTTATTTGCAAAATTCCTCATTCCTTTCACTTTATCTTCTGATAACGATACGTCTCCCCCTTCTTTGGTACCGAAGATGAGGGCGGCTCGTAACGCATCAGTTCCATATTTATCCATAAGAAGAAGTGGATCGATTACGTTTCCCTTACTCTTACTCATCTTTTGCCCCTTACCATCGCGTACCATACCATGAAGAAATACGGTCTTAAATGGTGGCTTATCAGTCGCAAAGTCTCCGATCATCATCATGCGGGCAACCCATGCACGCATGATATCATGCCCCGTTTCCATGACCGATGTTGGGTAAAAATATTTATAAAAATTTAGTTCTTCATTTTCAATTTTAAATTTTGAATTTGAGCAACTCATCAGAGTTGCGAATGGCCACTGCGCCGATGAAAACCAGGTATCAAACGTATCTTCATCTTGCACAAAATCGCATTCACCACAAATCTGACACTTTTCGGGTTTTTCCTCACTCACAAACCATGAATTTGAATTTTCAATTTTTAATTTTGAATTAGTGCAAAAATATGCCGGAATCCTAATCCCCCACACCACCTGGCGAGAAATATTCCAGTCAATATAATTATCCAGAATTCGTACCATTTGTTTCTCAAACCGTTTAGGGAAGATAACTGTTTTCTTTTCCTTGATCAATTTTTTAGCTGAGTCCGCAAGAGGTTTTATTTTGATGAACCATTGTTCCTTAGGAAGGGGTTCGAGTACCCGAGCACATCGATAACAGGTACCAACTCTATGAGTATAGTCTTCTTTGATTTTCTCAATAAGACCCATTGTTTGCATATCTTGCACAATTTGTACTCTTGCCGCATTCACTTTCATTCCTTTATACTTACCCGCGTGTTCGTTTAACCTTCCATCAAAGCCTATAACTTGTCTCATGGGTAAATTGTGCCGTTTTGCGATGTCATAATCATTAAAGTCATGAGCGGGGGTTACCTTCACTGCTCCTGTGCCAAATTTCATATCCACTGCTTCATCAGCAACCACTTTGACTTTAAACGACCCAATTACTCCTTTGACTTCAATTTTTTGTCCCACCCATTTCTTATAGCGTTTATCATTTGGGTGCACTGCAACTGCCGTATCTCCAAACTTTGTCTCAGGTCTTACCGTAGCTAAGGTAAAAGGACCATATTTGATGTAATAAAGGGGATCTATCCGTTCAACATAATTAATTTCCAAGTCAGAAAATGATGTTCCACAATTAGTACAATAATTTACTAATCTGTTTGCCCGATACACCAATCCTTCATTAAATAATTTTTTAAAAGTATTATTTACGATTGTAACGACCTGTGGATCCATCGTAAACTTTTCACGGCTCCAGTCCAGGGCAAAACCCAGCCTCCTCAGTTGCCCTTTTATATTTTTTTTATTTTCATTTACATAATCCAGGATCATCTGGAAAAGTTCTTCGCGTTTATAATCAAAACGGCTTTTCCCCTGTTTTTTGAGATGCTTTTCAAAAACATACTGTGTCTCAAATCCGGCATGGTCAAGTCCCAAAAGCCATAGGGTCTCAAAACCCATCATCTTATGAAATCGGATAAGAATATCTTCATACGTAAACATCGCGTGTCCCAGATGAAGGCTCCCGTTGGCGTTAGGAGGAGGAAGGATGATAGAAAAAGGCTTTTTCTTATGGTCAACATGGGCCGTAAACAAACCTTTCTTTTCCCAGAATTCGTAGATAGGACCTTCAAAAAGTGAAGGAGTAAACTTGCTTTCCATGAGGGTAATTCTCTCATTTTATATGACAAAAAGCAATTTATGTCATTTTAGACTGGATCTCCGCCTACGCGGAGATGACGTACAGTAAAGATTGCAAAGATGATTTTTTTGCAATGGCTTGGGGGTGCCCCCTCCGGGGGTGAAGCCGCAAAAAAAACATCTTTGCAATCACGTTTATGTAAGTATAATAGTAGGATTATGGACTGGATTATCACGACGTTAAACTGGTATGTGGTACTTTTTGCCCTCGGCATTATCGTGTTTCCCCTCACCCGTATATTCTTTCATCAATTTTTTGACCGGGGATATCCCTTTGCAAAAACGATTGCCATTCTTGCCCTGAGCTACATTGCCTTTATCTTAGGAATATATAAGCTTCTCCCCTTTACCCAAACCAGCCTTATTTTGATAATTGCCGTCTTTGTAATTGGATATGTATATTTTAAACGTGCGCGCCTTCCCCGGCTTACTTTTAATAAAGATTTTTTTATTTTCCTATTTGAAGAGATGCTGTTTATTGCCTCCCTCTTTTTTCTAGCTTATATAAGAGGGCAAGAACCCTCTATCCGGGGTCTTGAAAAATTCATGGATTACGGATTTATGAAGTCTATCCTCCGGTCACGGTTTTTTCCTCCCTTGGATATGTGGTTTTCGGGAAATAATCCGATTAACTATTATTACTTCGGACATTTGACTGGAGCAGTACTTATTAAGCTGACCGATATTCCCTCAGCCATGGGCTACAACCTCATTCTTGCCACCATATTTGCCCAAAGTATTACTATTGTCTTTTCTCTTGTTGGAAATATCATCTATCTTTTTTACAAATCGTTGCGTCATGCAATCTTCGGTGGACTGTTGGGGACGCTCATCGTCAATCTCGCAGGCAATCTTCATACCATCTACCTCTTCACTTCGGGCTATACCCCCGATAAGCCCATCCCCTTCTGGCAAATTCTTTCCAAATATAATCCGACAAAATATTGGTATCCCAATGCCACCCGCTTTATTCCCTTTACCATCCATGAGTTCCCCTCTTATTCCTACGTGGTTGCCGACCTGCACGGACATGTGTTTGACATCCCATTTGTCCTGTTAATAATAGCTATTCTGTTTTTAATGTTTGTCAACCAATCTCAGGCAAATATTCAAAATAACAAATCACAAATAACAAATCACAAATCAATTTCAAATTTCAAATTTCTAATTTCAAATTCCATACTTGTTGGTTTTCTAGCCGCCATCCACTACATGACTAATGCATTCGACGGGCCTATATATATCCTTCTTGCGGGTCTCCTGTTTCTTGCTATGTTCGGAATAAGCCGAAGACTTTTTCTATCGGGAGGAATTATGATACTATCGTTTTTATTATTTTCATTTCCCTTTTCTTCCCATTTTTCCCCCTTTGTATCGGGAATTGGAGTAAACTGCAGTCCGGATTTTCTGGTCAAGATTGCAAAACTCGGACCCTTCCTGTTTGAAAAAGGAAACTGCCAGCCCGACCCTCTGTGGATGCTGTTTGTCCTGTGGGGATTTTTCTGGGTCAGCTTTTTGCTGTTTTTTATTGTGAAATATATTCAACAAAAAAGAAAAGAACACTCTTCCCCGCTCCACGTAGCAATTGACGACTTTATTTTTATCTGTTTTGTTTTTGGAACAATACTTATCTTCATCCCCGAATTTTTCTATATTAAAGATATCTATCCTGCGCACTTTAGAGCAAATACCATGTTTAAGCTTGGCTATCAAGCATTTATGATCATGGGGATTGCGTCAGCTTATACTTTTTTCCGCATCGCGCTCCTTACCCGCCTGCCCCGCTTTGTTTTATCTTGTATATTTGTATTCTTTTTTTCATTTATTTTTATCTATCCTTTTTATTCGTTTCCTTCCTACTACGGAACATTAAAAAAAACACCTGAATTGAATGGGATCAAATGGCTGGAGACCACATTTGCGGAAGATAAAGAAATTATTGATTTTTTGAATGATAAAGTAACCGGTCAACCCATTATCCTTGAAGCACAGGGCGATTCCTACACCGATTTTGCCCGTATTTCGGCCAATACAGGTCTCCCCACCGTCGCCGGTTGGTGGGTTCATGAGTGGTTGTGGCGCGGGTCGGCAAATGTAGTAGGTAGCCGAATTCCCGATATTGTAGCGCTCTATGAGTCCAAAGATGTAGATAAAACAGCCGGATTAATCGGTAAATACAACATTAAATATATCGTGGTTTCGCGTATGGAACGCGATAAATACAAAAATTTATTTGAAGAAAAGTTTGCAAAATTAGCAGACAAAATATTCACCTCGTCAAGTGGGTTTGGGGCTCTGTACCAAGTAAAAACAACTAGACCTTGACATTGAAATAACTATCTGCTAATGTATGCGAAGGGCATTACTACTCGTCGTCCCCTTATACGAGCGGTAGTGATGCTCTTCTTTTTTTTGGGCAGATTTATAGGTGATACAACTTCATCGGTAACCCTAGGTTACGACGGGTAAGCTGCTTAAATTGACCTCCCACAAACCGGATAAACTCATTCTTCTGGCTTTGCTCATGCTTGTCCTGTGATTTATCTGTCTGCATGTAGATTGTTTGGGATTTCATATCACTAATATAAAGTATTGGTTTTATTTTGTCAAGGCCTATAGAATAAAATGAGTTTGTTATAAGATATCCTATATTATTTTAATAATACAATAGAGCTCTCCAAAGCCATAGAAATATATCAAGTATTTTGTGGATAACCCCCCAGCCTATTGATAGAAGATCTTTCTGAAGAATCGTTTGGCCTCATTCAGATATTCCTGTGCCTTGTCCTCGACTGATTTGTTTTTTTCTTTTTGAAGATAAAAATGACCCCCCATCTGATACTCGATAATTTTTTTATCTATCTTCCCTTTTATCAAAAATTGGGCCGCTGTCAGAAGATATTTATAGAGCACTTTGAGCTCTCCTTCTTTCTTCATCCGCCGCATGGAAACTCTT
>CAYINK010000014.1:3945-7075 GCA_964364765.1 uncultured Gammaproteobacteria bacterium | reverse complement strand
TAAATCGAGCTTTTACCCCATACTTATATGCCTTCTGAATAATCTGATGGTCCTCGGACATATATACATCCTCAGGAAAGCCACCAATCAAATCAAAGAAACATCTCTCAAATATCATCGATCCTCCGGATGAAAAGGGCTTTCCAACACTTTGGGACATCTCGACAATAAAATTAGTGAAATTAAACACCACTTTTGTTTGGGAGTTCGATTCTTCAGGTGCGATGGCAGGTAAAAATATTAACCCTCTTGTATGAAGGATGTATGAGTGGAGTTTCTTGGTAAATGTGGGCGCTATATGTGAATCTGCATCCAGAAAGATGATGAAGGCTCCTTCTGCTTTTTTTGCCCCCACATTTCTCTGATAGGAGACATTGTGCTTATTAACTTCATGTATCGTGAGGCTCAATCTGTTTGAAAATTCTTTTGCTATTTCTCTTGTTTTATCAACAGATGCTCCATCAATGATAATAACCTCGAAATTTTTCTCTTTTTGACGCTCCAAATCTGAAAGAACAAGAGGGAGAAAATGTTCTTCATTGAGCGTGGGTATCACAATGGAGAAAAATGGCTTCATAATCTCACTATTATATCATCTGTATTATTTTAGTATAAAATAAGGATATGAAGATTTCTCTTGTTATCCCCGCGTATAACGAAGAAAAATATATGAAAGAGTGCCTGGTCCATATCATGGCCCAGCAAGTTCGGCCTGACGAAATCATTGTAGTAGATAATAACTGCACCGATAAAACCGTCAAGATCGCAAAGCATTTCCCCGTCACTATTGTGAAGGAACCGGTCCAGGGGATGATAGCGGCACGGAATAAAGGATTTAATACCGCAACGGGCGATATCATAGCACGCTGTGACGCGGACACTCATCTTCCTCCTGACTGGATAAAACGGGTAAAGGATAACTTTGAGACCAAAAAAATTGATGCCTTGACGGGGCCGGTTGAGTTTTACGACCTCAATGTGAAGGCCATGCCCATAATCAATCTCTATTTTGATTTCATCAAGCCGATTTTCCACAACGAAGTTCTATCAGGACCGAACATGATACTGACCCGGTCGATATGGGATAAGGTAAAAAATGACGTCTGTCTGAATGATGCAAAAGTACATGAAGATATTGATCTTTCCATTCATATCACCGCCGCGCATGGCACAATAGTACGCGATCATGATCTTATTGTATATATCTCAGCACGACGGATTAAAAAAAATCCCCAGTCATTTTTTGGAGAATATCCGGTCAGATTTATGAAGACACTTATGTATCACAAAAAAAATATCATCGCGTCTTTCCTTGCCCGGTAAACATCGACTCCATTTCGGATAGAGTGGTTGTATCATCTGCTTTTTTGTCATCGCGAAATCGCTCTAAGCGTGGGAATCGAAGCGCAAGATGTGCTGTATGGATGGGTGACTTAGTTATCTCATCCGCCTTAATTTCAACAACGATTGAAGGATTTACCCACACATCACATTTCATCCCTTTGTCAACAAAATATTCTTCTGGCTTATTATTAACTTTTAACTTTGAACTTTTAACTTTTAACTCTTTCCACTCCATGTCTGTCAATCCTGTCCCAATTTTTGCAATCGTTACGTAATTTTCTTGCTTATTGTCATAAACACCAACAAGGAATGCACCAATCCCAAAATCAGTCCGTTTCCCCTTACCCGCGTCATACCCCATAACGACACAGTCGATGGTATCTTCGATTTTAGAAGAGTAACTCCGTTTAAATTTGATCCAGTTCCATCCCCGCGCTCCCGGTTGATAGATACCGTCAAGTTTTTTTGCAATAATTCCCTCCAAACCTCGCGCGATTGCATCCTCAAAATTAAGTTCAATTTTGACTCCCTCTGATATCAATTCATGGGGAGCTATAAGCACCGTATCTTTTGAAATATTTTTTGTGGTTTGAATAATTTCTTCTAAACGTTTCCGTCTTTCAATAAAGGGAGAATGAATGAAGTTGACTCCGTCGGCATAGAGTAACTCAAAACAAAATAATTTGAGGGGAATTTCAAGGGCTTTTTCCGCAATGTCATATTTCCGTTTCCGCTGTACGGTATCCTGGAAAGGTAAAAAAGATCCTGTTTTTGGGTCAAACCCAATTGCTTCTCCTTCCAAAATAACTTCATCTGCCATAATCTGTTTTTTTATTCCTTCAATGACATCGGGATACATGAGGGAAACTTCTTCCAAACTTCGAGAATATAGTTTGACCACTCCCGACTTTTTATCGTAATGAATTTGCAACCGAAACCCATCATACTTCGGTTCGACCGCACAGGTCCCAATTTGATTTACGATTTCTTCTCCTGACGAAAGTCGTTCGGCTCGCATCATGATGATGGGGGTAAAAATCTGAGGTTGGATATTCGCCATTTCTTTGACTCCCTTTTCCTTTAATATCCGACCAATAAAACCGAGGTCGGGACGGACATGGTATGCCGCCTCAATTGCAGGTCTCAGACTTTTATCTCCGGTTAACATCCACGAATATGCGTCAAGAACGGTCATATCCGAGAATCCCAATCGCATAAGGGTTTGAGGAATACGTACTAAGTAACGTGCAGATAACGGATCAAGCTGGCGGATAAGGAGAGAAAGAATATTTATTTTAAATTCTTGTGACTTATCTCCATGTGCCGTCGCCGCTTTATATAAGGCTTCGTACGTCTCGAGAATGGTCAAATCTTTTGCCTCAAATGATAAAAATTGTTTTTTGAAGAATTCAACTGTCTTTCCCAAGTCTCCCATTTTTCTAGCTTCTTTTTCAAAATATCCCTTCTCCATGTTAAGCGCGGAAATGATTGCTTTCACCACTGTCTTTTCCGCCATACCAAACTCTATTGCCTGAAATGCGGGAACCACTCGTCCTTGAAGCAAATAAACGGTCTTTTCCAACTCAAGAGGAGTTAACTTTTGAAAAAGTTCGGCTAAGAGAGAGGTGATAGTAAGGCGCGAAGATACCGCTTCAATCTTTTCAAAATAAGTTGCAAGCTCTGCAAATTTCATGTCCTAATTGTACTATACGTCAATTTTCCCGCAATACTTCCTATATAACTATCTCCTCCTTATCCCCCTTCCTCAGACTTTCTGATGAATAGT
>CAYINK010000014.1:0-3845 GCA_964364765.1 uncultured Gammaproteobacteria bacterium | reverse complement strand
TCCTATATAACTATCTCCTCCTTATCCCCCTTCCTCAGACTTTCTGATGAATAGTGCTTCTGATATACTTAAAAAATGTATATTTATCTTGTACGGCATTTGGAATACCAAAATCCTGACAATATTTATCCTTTCCATCTCCCCCTCAATTTATCGGTCAAAGGAAGAAACGATGCGGATAAAATCGCGAATTGGTTTGTCAACAGAACATTATTAGGTATACATATTTACACTAGCCCCATAGTGAGATGTATTCAAACGGCAAATATTATTGCTGAAAAAACAAATTCATCTGTTGTGAGTGATCAACGTCTTATCGAATCAAGCTGTAGCAATTTACAAGGAAAAAAATGGATTATACCTCATCCTTGGAGGGCAGAAGAAGATGATGCTACTCGGGAAACAAGGGAGTCTACAAGGAATAGAATGGTAGGTATATATGATGAGAAGGTCAGTCAAGATAAAGATTGTATATTTGTTTCGCATGGAGAACCATTGACGGTACTTTATTATTATCTTCAAGGCAAAGAACTACCAAAGTATTTATGGAATCCAGCAATTGGTCAGCAAGTCATCGAAAAAGGTGATGTGGTCATTGTTAAAGTTGAAAATAGAGAGGTCGCTTCAATAGATAAAATACGTCTTATATAACCATAAATCCATTCCCTCATCCATATTTATGGGGATTGATTGCTCATATTACTTCTATTGAGTTTGAGATATCTCCCTCACTATTACCCTCTTTTTTTCCCTTCTCAGACTTTTTGATCACATATAATATAGATTATGCTATAATGATAACAATTTCTAATTTAGGTTGTTATGACCATGAAAAAATTTAATCCAAGTATAAACATATACCGGAAGTTCTCAAATAAATGGGTCGCATTTAATAAGGAAAAGACAAAAGTACTTGCGTCGGGTAAGGATATACTTGAAGTAGAAAATCAATTAAGTAAAGAAGGGAAAAAAGCTTACGAAATAACCTTTTTAATGCCGAATGGATATTATTTTGTACCCTTCGTAAATGGTTGAAAAATTCAACTTCAGGACAATTCCGATATTGAATTCTACTGGTAAAAAAGTTATTAGGGTTTTAGTGAGACCGATTTTAAGAGTAAGATTGTGTTTTAATCACAAGATGACTGTAACTCCGGTTGATTGTGCGGTAGACACGGGGGCAGATATTAATCTATTTCCTGCCTCATGGGCTCAAAGTATTGGGGTCAAAATTGTGGAAGGTAAACCAGTTCCGATTAGAGGAATTGGCAGTATTATTATTTCGGGATACGAACATCATTTTAAATTATTCATAGTAAATTCAAAGATAAGTTTTGATACTTCAGCAATTTTTAGTTATGAACAAACTGTGCCTTTATTAGGTATGAGAGGCTTCATTGATCATTTTAAACGTGTCACTCTAGATATTGAAGAAGATGTGTTTAAGCTGGAATATTAGACGTTAAAATCTCCCCCACTACTATCCCCTCTTTTTTCCTTTCCTAAAGCCATAAATTGGGTGTTTTGTAGCATATACGCCCTGGTGCTCTCACTATAGTATATATATGCTCGTGAGTGATGCTTGTAAAAATACTGTCAGGGGCGACCATGGGATAAGACGGAGTTTGAGATTGTGAGGAGCGTACCGCGATTAGTGAATAATTATCGAAAAATCACCTTAGATGAAATACAAATGAGCCAAGTGATTCTGTTCCCCCAAGCTGATCTTTGAACCAATTCCCTCTTTCAGGTTTGGGTTGATTAACAATAAATTGTTTAGCTCTAAGCTTTTTTGCGCATTCCATTGCAGTTCTTATTAAAATTGTTCCAACACCATTACTCCTATGCTCTTCCTTGATAAAGATACCATCATCTCCAGCAGATATCCTTAAATTTAAACCTGGACATATCATAGCAAAGTCAGGCCGTCTTCTATTTATTGGAGACTGTAACACCGCATTTCCAGACTCACGTACATAACGGAAATCACAGATACCTACTGGTTCGCCCCCATGATAAGCCGTTAACGCTACATATGTTCCTCGATCAAAATTAAAGACAGTTTCCCCAAAATTGTAGGGTCCAACTTCCATTTTATTACCTATTTCTAACTCCTCTATATCATGGAGACTGACTTGACGCTCTATTCTTGTCATGCATCTATTTTATCATGTCTTATTTTACTATTGGTAGTTGCACTTAATCATTGAACTCGTCAAGTATATATTAATACTATTCCTATTAAGTTGAAAGATTGTGAGAAGGATATCTTTTTACGGCACATGTCATCTATTTTTTAGACCTATAATATGATATTATTACGCCATGTCTAGATTAATAGAGCGCGTATCCGCAATGTCTTATTTATGGATGGGTGATAAACCTAATTCAATAAAAAAGTTAATAAAACCTAATACTGATGAACATCAGGCAAGGTATAGATTTGCTGAACGATTAGCCTATTCTCTTCCGGGAATTGATACTATTATTGATGCCGCTTCTGGTTCAGGATGGGGCACTCACTATTTAGCAAGGAATACAAATTCAACAAAACTTATAGGTATTGATATTGACCCGCAAGCTATTATAGAGGCGAGAAAATTTTTTAGTCACTATAAAGTAAGTTATATAACTGCTGATTTGTTAAAACCTGAAGTAATAAATAAGAATCGCTCAGCCGATTTGTTTGTCTGCTTCGAAACATTAGAACACTTTTTACCAGAGCAGGCAGAAGTACTACTTAGGAATATAGGTATGATGACAGCAAAGAATGGTTCTTTAGCAGTTTCAAGTCCAAATAGACTATTATTCTCTCCATACTCGACAACAGAAGGTAAAAGTTGGTACCCTTTTCACCCAATAGAATATACGTCTGATGAATTGATTACCGTCCTTGAAAAAACTGGTTGGAAGATTGACGGTATATATGGTCAACGGTTTGTAGATAAGGATGAATATTTAAAGATTGCACGCGCTTTATATTTCATTAGAAAATTTGCTCATATAAAACATCTCCCACCCGATCACGTACTAAGTAGATTGCCATTCGCACTGCTTCAAAGATATGCCGCCCTAAGATCAGACGCAGAAGTCCACAAAGTAGAGAATGAAAAAAGCTTAAGTCCTATTTATCTAACTGCAGTCTGCAGTCATGGGTGAGACTTCTCTTTCCACACTATCCCCTTTTTTTCCCTCCTGCTACACCGTAACAATACACTGTAGCAACCAATTTTTTCCATCTTCAACCTTCAATCTTCTACCCTCCAACTTTGCCGAGTACCTTTGACATTTTTATCCTTTCATGACAGCCTATATTCCCATTTTTGTAGCATATACACCCTGGTGCTCTCTCTATAGTATATATATACTCGTGAGTAATGCTTGCAAAAATACTTTCGGGGGCGACGATGGGACTGGACGGGGTTCTGATTGAAGTCGAGGTTGATGTTGCCAGTCGTGGGTTCCCGACTTTTAATTTGGTCGGTCTCCCGAATAAAGCGGTTGAGGAGGCAAAAGATAGGGTGAGAACGGCAATCGTAAATACTTCGTTTGAAATGCCCGACTCGCGGATTACCGTGAATTTAGCACCAGCCGATATTCCCAAGACGGGGTCAAGTTTTGACCTGCCCATTGCAGTCGGCATCCTCGCCGCCTCAGGAATGCTGGAAAAAGAAATATTAAGAAATGCACTTTTTATAGGCGAGCTCTCACTTGAAGGAAAAGTGCGCGAAGTTCCGGGGGTTATATCTATTGCCCTCATGGCAAAAAAGATGAAGATTGAACACATGTTTGTCCCCGCGGAGAATGCAAAAGAGGCCGCTATGGTTGAAGGGCTTACCGTATAT
>CAYINK010000013.1:0-14235 GCA_964364765.1 uncultured Gammaproteobacteria bacterium | reverse complement strand
CACGAAACACAAGATCTTTGTGTTTATTGAAACTGGCAATGTAGGTTACATGAGGAAGGCCTGTATTTATTGGCTTTTGAATTTCTTTAACAACCAGATTAAGAATATCTTTGAAGATTTTATGAATATAAGCTATGTCAAACACATCATATTTATTATTTAGTTGTTCAACTTCTGCAGGGCTTCGATTCGCACCACCTCCGGTGTAGTGATATATGTTCATTTTGTCAAAATAAGAAATTCGTACAATTGCTTAAGGTGATAAAAAATATACTGAGGATTTGTTTGTTCAAGAACATTAAAGTCATAATATTTATTATTTTCTTTATGTAGAACTAAGGCTGATGCTATACCCGCATTATGTCCAGCTAAGATATCTTTGCTTGAATCTCCGATAATTATGGATTCAGACTTATTACCGTTTAAATATTTAATTGCCGTGTTTAACATCTCTGGATTAGGTTTTGGATGCGAGACCTCTTCCTCAGTAATAAGAAAGTCGATGAATTTATTTAAGTTATGGTGGGCCAATGCAGGTTGAATTAGGCTTTTTTCAGACGATGTAACAATTGCTATTTTGAATTGCTTCCCATGAAGGCGTTTTAGAAGCTCTTTTGCAAAATTATGGAGTGGAACTTTCATAATACCCTCTTTCACTTTTAAAATTATTTCCTTCCAGCAGATGTCTGAATCACTAATTCCTATTTCTTTCGGTCCTTTTTCAACATTTCCCCACGAGTGTTTTAATATGTCAGCAGGCGATACACTCTTACCGTGTTTTTCATAAACAGTTAGATATGAATTCATCCAAACCCCCAAAGTATCAGCAAGACATCCATCCCAATCAAGAAGAATGTATTTGAAATTATTTTGCATATATTCTATACAAGTTCGATCCTATTTTTTCCGTCTTATATATTCCTATCTTCCCAATTTCTTTTGTATTTTTTACGTGGGGGCCGCCGCAGAATTCTTTTGAATAATCACCAATTGAGTAAACCTTTACCATGTCCGGATATTTTTCACGGAAAAAGGATTTGGCACCCAGTTTTTCCGCATCCGTTTTTGGTAGAATCTTAAACTCCACAGGCAAACCGGAATTTATTTTCTCATTCATGATTGATTCAACTTTCTTTATTTCCTCATCGGTAGGTTTCTTTGTGGAATAATAATCAAAACGCAATCGCTCACCTGTAATATTTGAACCTTCTTGACGAATCTCGTCACCAAGTACATCAAACAATGCTTGATGGAGCAAGTGGGTCGTGGTATGATATTGAAGAGTTTTTACACTATTGTCTGCGAGTCCTCCTTTGAATTTCCCTATAGATGCACTTCTCGAGGCGTCTTTATGTTTTTTGAATTCGTCATAAAATTGTTTTTTATCGACCGACTCACCTTTTTCTCGAAGCAATTCTTCAGTCACCTCCAGAGGAAATCCAAACGACTGATAAAGGTTGAAGGCATCTTTACCCGATACTGATTCCATTTTTTGAATTTCTTTTAGACCTTTTTCAAGACTCAGGGAGAATCGTTTAATTTCTTCTTCGATTGTTTTGGTAATGAGAGGGGCATCTTTTTCAGTTTCAAAATATAATCCTTCATACATCTCCAGTACTATTTTTGAAATTTGTGCGACTTCGGATGCGGAAGGCATCGCCCCAAGTAATTTTCTCAGTTTCACCGCCAGTCGTCTCAAGAGTCTTCGCAGAACATATCCCTGCTCTTTGTTTGATGGCAATACTCCATCTTTTATGAGAAATACTGAAGCTTTTAAATGATCGGAAATGATGCGCATGGATGGTTTGTTTTCAGGCTTTTCATAAGATTGCTTCGTTATCTTTTCAATTTCTTTGATGATGGGTTGATAGAGTGATGTCTCAAACATATCTGGGTTATTTTCGACTGCCATGATAAGCCTCTCAAGTCCTCCGCCGAAATCTACGTTTTGCTTGGGAAGAGGTTGGAAGGTACCGTTTGAAAGCTTCTTATATTGCATGAAAACACTATTTCCAATCTCCAAAAATCTTCCGCAATCGCAGTTGGGATGGCATTTTTCTCCAAATTTTGGATCATGCGTAACTTGGGTAAATTCATAGAACATCTCACTATCTGGACCACCCGGTTCACCCGCGGGCATCGTGTTAATCGATGAAGCACGAGTCCACCAGTTTTTATCCGCGCCATAAACAAAAATTTTTTCATCAAACTTTGCGTTTATCCCATATTTTTTAAATATTGTTTTCCAAATATCGATTGAGTCTTGGTCAGCAGAAACGTTATTTTTTTTGTCACCATCAAAAACTGTAACATAAAGTTTTTGCGGATCAAGACTCAGTTTTTCAACAAGAAATTCAAAAAACCAGGAGAGTTGTTCTTTTTTGAAATAATCACCTAGAGACCAATTACCCATCATCTCAAAAAAAGAATCATGGCGATTGTCACCCACCTCGTCAATATCTTGAGCTCTGATACATCGTTGGATATTATATAATCGTGTGCCTTGAGGATGAATTTCGCCCAAGAGATAGGGTACAAACTGTTGCATCCCCGATCCGGTAAAAAGAGTAGTCGGGTCGTCTTTCGGGACAAGGGGAATAGAGGGGACTTCCTTATGTCCGCGTTCTATGAGAAATTGAGAAAATGATTCTCTTAATTTGAAATGAGTCATTAACATAATGTAAAATTATAGCATATGTATAGCCTCGTTAACACAAAAGACATTGATTCAATAAAACCGTTTCTGGCAAAATTTTCGTTACCAGAAAAGAACTCTCATAAAGGTCAGAATGGTAAACTTTTCATCATAGGCGGTTCATCTCTTTTTCACAGTGCGCTCGTGTGGTCGGCTGAAACCGCATCTTATTTTGCAGATATGGTACACGCTTCTTCAACTCCTGATAATAACGAGATATTGCTGTCACTCAAAAAAAAATGGCAGAATGGAATTGTAGTCCCTGCAAGTGACCGGGAACATTATGTGAGGGAAGACGATGTGTCTCTCATCGGAACCGGCATGATGAGGGAAGGCCGGGAAAGCCAAGAGGATAGGGCATTGATAAAACATCTCTTTGATCTGTTTCCGGATAAGAAATGGGTAATTGATGCCGGAGCGTTACAGATTATGAACAAAGAGTGGCTAAAAAGATTTAAAGCAAAGCCTATACTTACTCCCCATCAAAAAGAATTTCAAACATTGTTTGGTGAGGATATATTATCTTTATCTCAAGAGGTTAAAATAAAAATAGTAACCAAAACAGCTAAAGAATTTCAAGTAATTCTGTTGGTGAAATGTGGATATGACATCGTATCAGACGGGGAACAAACGGTTGTCATCGACGGGGGAAATGCTGGTTTAACCAAAGGGGGGACCGGTGACATATTAGCCTCCCTCGCCGCCTGTTTTTATACCAAACATGAAGGAATTCAATCTGCAGTCTTAAGCTCATATCTTCTCAAAAAGACGGCAGATGAGTTATTTAAAGAAAAGAAATACTGGTTTAATAATAGCGATATCATTTCAAGCCTTCCAAAAACCCTTACGCGGTTGCTTGGTTGACAGATTGCCTCAAATAAAGTAGTATTAAGTTGTAGTTATATGAAAAAAGAGACAGTATATGCAATATTGCTTGGTATGACTTTTGGCGTAGTCCTGTCCCTTGTCATGATTTTTAAAACGAAAGACAGCCAGATGGGGAAGTCGAAACCGTTAACCAGCGAGAAGAAAGTAATATCTACCGTGCAAGACGCAAATCCTTTGACGCAGACGTTTAAGATCAACGAACCCCAAGACCGCCAAATTTTTAACACAAAATCAATATCAATAAAAGGTGTGGCGGAGAAGGACTCGGTGCTCATCGTCCAATCCCCTATCAAGGACGTCGTTTTTAAAGTTGAAAAGGAAGATTTTTCAGTCGAAATGCCCCTTGCACTCGGTGAAAATGTTATCAGTCTGACGCTTTACCCTAAAAATTCCCAAGGACGTTCACAGCAAAAAGAGTTAAGAATTTATTACCTAGATGAACAATAAAATAATTTTCTTTTTCGTCATCTCGCTATTGCTTTTTAATTTGTCAATGGTTCATGCTGAAGTTGCTGTATCAACCCCATCGGGGACAACAGCAACATCGTCAGCCGATACAAAGGAAAGCAATGATGTGAAAAACATTAAGGAAAAACTTGCCAGTATCACCCGTAAAAAAGACCAACGGGCGATGGGGGGATTTTGCAAAATCAAAGATAGTAAAGTGTCACTCGTTGATAGTGAAGGAACAGAATATAGCGTTGTAATAGATGAATCATTGACAAAAGTGTACCAAATTGCAGGCTCTTCAAAAAAAGAAATCAAGTCAAGCGACTTGAAACAGGATATGTATATTGTGGTGACCGGTCCTACGGTGGATAAATCAATCAATGCGAATCTGGTATTTGTTGATGATGCCTATATAGTGCAGTCGGGTAAAATCACCGAAGTAAATAAAACGGATTTTTTTATAAAAGTTACCTCTCAGGACAAAGAGGAATATACTCTTGATATTGAGTCAGGCACCAAACAAAATATGATAAATCCCAAGACCCTTGAGATTGAAAAAATAGGATTTTCAAAAATTAAAGAGGGCGACGTGGTACATTTTGCGGCCAAAAAGGATACATCGGATAAAAATTCGAAGAATCGTTTTGCTGCTCAAAAAATACTCGTCATCCCCCAGGAATACTTTATGAAGTAAGATTGAAATTATGTCATTTCGAACGAAGTGAGAAATCTAGGCCGTAGGGCCGCAAACACGCTTCGCTAGATTTCTCGGCTACGCCTCGAAATGACAAATATAATACAAATTATTTATAAGTGCTATGTTTGGTTTTATTAAGAATCTGTTTGATTATAACCAGAAGGAAGTTAATCGTCTGCAAAAAAAAGTGGCGCTGATAAATGCCATGGAAGATGGGGCACGAGTATTGAAAGATGGAGATTTTAGCAAAGAAACTGCGAAACTTAAAAAACAAATTCAGTCAGGAGAAAAAAAACTTGATGAAGTGTTGACGTGGGGATTTGCGTTAGTCCGAGAGGCAGCTCGGCGCATCTTAGGAGAACGTCACTATGATGTGCAACTTCTTGCGGGGATTGGTCTCCATGAGGGAAAAATAATTGAGCAAAAAACGGGGGAGGGAAAGACACTTTCAGCGACTTTAGCTCTCTATTTAAATGCATTGACGGGCCGGGGAGTTCATCTGGTGACAGTAAATGATTATCTTGCGCGGCGTGATGCAGGGTGGATGGGTGCAGTGTTTCATCTCCTTGGATTAAGTACCGCGGCCATGATTGCGGAGCAATCGTTCATCTATGATCACGAATATGAGGATAAGGATTCTTATGATTGGCGCCTGGCCCATCTCAAATCCGTATCCCGCAAAGAAGCTTATCAAGCGGATATTGTATACGGCATCAACAGTGAGTTTGGATTTGATTACTTACGTGATAATATGGCCTCATCTCCGCATGAACTAGTGCAAAGGGGATTCCACTTTGCGGTGATTGATGAGGCAGACTCGGTGCTCATCGATGAGGCGCGCACTCCTCACATCATCTCTGCCCCCTACGAGGAGGACACGTCGAAATACTATGAATACGCAAAAATAGTAAAAAAGCTCAATCCCCAAACCGATTTTAAAATAGATGAAAAATCTCGGACTGCCAATTTGACCGAAGCAGGGGTTCTCCATATAGAATCTCTTTTAGGAGTAACCAACATTTATGAAAAAGATTTCGACACCCTTTTTCACATCGAAGCATCGCTCAAGGCTGAGGCACTTTTCAAAAATAATAAGGAATATATCGTGAAAGACAATGAGATTGTCATCGTCGACGAATTCACGGGCCGTCTCCTTGAAGGTAGACGGTTCTCGGAAGGAATTCATCAAGCCATAGAGGCAAAGGAAGGAGTCCGGATACAGCGGGAATCAAAGACACTTGCAACGGTATCTCTTCAGAACTATTTCCGCATGTATGAAAAAATTGCGGGTATGACGGGGACTGCATCAACCGAAGCCGAAGAGTTTCATAAAATTTACCATGCTGACGTTCTCATTGCACCAACTCATCGACCCACGGTGAGAAAAGATAGTCCTGACATGATCTATAAAACAGAAAAAGGAAAGTGGGGAGCGGTAGTTGAAGAAATTGCAACCAACTATAAGAATGGACGGCCAGTGCTAGTAGGTACCACGTCAATTGAAAAGAATGAACACCTTTCACATCTCCTGAAACAGCGGGGAATTCCTCACGAACTACTGAACGCAAAAAATCACGAAAGGGAAGCGGCTATCATAGCCGCCGCAGGAAAAAAAGGAGCCATCACGGTTGCGACCAACATGGCGGGTCGGGGAGTCGATATCATCCTGGGAGGCGCACCGCCTGTCATGAGCGACCAGTCATCAGACATCAGTCGTCAGACAGAAAATGAATATAAAAAAAATAAAGAACAGTGGCAAAAGGAACATGATGAAGTTGTTTCTTTAGGTGGCCTTTATGTTATTGGAACTGAGCGTCACGAATCACGCCGCATAGATAATCAGTTGCGAGGTCGCGCGGGTCGTCAAGGTGATCCGGGAGAGACCTGCTTCTTTGTGGCGCTTGAAGATGATCTCATGCGTATATTCGGAGGTGAGCAGATATCCAAACTCATGACTTTTTTTAATTTTCCCGAAGACCAACCGCTCAGTCATTCAATGGTTTCAAAAGCAATTGAGCAAGCCCAGGTAAAAGTAGAAGGATTTAATTTTGATATTCGCAAACATTTGGTAGATTTTGATGATGTGTTGAATAAACAGAGAGATATTGTCTATTCCCGAAGACGTAAAATTCTTAGTTTAACCGAAAAAAAAGACGAGCAATTTAAACAGGTCATTTTTGAGACCTTAAAAGAAGAAGTGAGAAAAGTCATCACACAATTTTCGTATGAAGATGTAAAGATACATGAGGAAATGATTGAGCAGATTGGAAATGAATTGAACTTTATCCTGCACATAGACCACAAAAAACTTTCGGGGTTCGCGGCAAATCAAGACGTCATAGGTCTGGAGAAGTGGCTCGATTCCGAGCTTGAGAGCGCATATAATGAACGGGAGAAAAAATTAGGGAAAGAAATGTGGCATGAAATTGTAAAAAGTATTTTTCTTTCTACCATCGATAAATATTGGACCGATCATCTGACGGGAATTGAAGATTTGCGTGAAGGCATCAATTTACGCGGATATGCTCAACTTGATCCCCTAGTCGAATATAAAAACGAGGCATTTTCCCTATTTGAAACGCTCATCAACGATATTGATTTTGAGATGTCCCGACGGATATTTAAAATCGAAGTTGAGACGAGTCCGGTAAACATGAAACAAAAAGAACACGTGATAACTTATAAATCAGCAAGTGCGATTGATCCATTTTCGCAACAAACTAAGAAACAAATAGCACCTTCCGTAGAGACAGGGCATGTCCCGTCTCAACAAATAACAGATCAAAAACAAATTGACGGTTTCAAAATAATCCCCCCCGGAACCGCACAAACCAAACCAGGTCGCAATGAACCTTGTTGGTGCGGATCAGGGAAAAAATACAAGCGATGTCATTGGCCGGATTAAGGTCACAGATCTTTGACCATGTAGGTTTCTTTGATGAGATATCCGAGCTTTCTGTAATATTCCCGTGCGCCAATACCTGCAATGACTGCAAGTTTATTTATTCCCAAACCTTTTACTATCTTTTCCGCCTCGGATAATAATTGTTTTCCGTAACTCATATGCTGAACTTTTGTATCATCATGTCTGCCCAGAGATAATGCCTGACCATATACATGTAATTCACGGACAATGGCGTGCAAATTATTTTTACTATTCAATTCAGGAATACGAAGACGCAGAAAACCAAGAATATTATTTCTATCATCGGTAAACTCAAGAAAGTATTCACCACCCTTTGAAGCATCATATTTTATAACGTGTAGAAGAGTCTTCCCTATAACTTTATTATCTTTTATTTCTCTGCATCGGATACAATTGCAATGAAGTCCACCCTCCCTCATCCTACTTTGTATCACCTCTCTCAAGTTAGGCGCAATTCCATCTCCTTCCATAACGGTGGTAGTAATATCGCGAATGAGTCTACCAATACGTACCCAGGGAGGGGCGATCTTAGATTTAAATTCAACAATCATCTCAATTAATTTTTCTATGGAATACGGTTTGTATCGTCCTTCTTTATACCAATCACTGATCTGAGTATATTTTGTAATCGTTGTAGGATACAGTTTCAAATGATCCGGCTTGAAATTATTATCCGTAAATGTTCTTATTAATGTATCTTTGTCTTTTTCCGGATTTGATCCGGGAAGGTTTGGCATGAGATGATATCCAACCTTAAATCCTGCATTCTTGAGAAGTAGGGTAGCGTCAATCACATCCTTTATTTTATGTCCACGATTAATTAATTTATATACTTCATCATCAAGAATTTGAATTCCAATTTCCACATGCGTCACTCCAAGTGTCCTTAAAAACTTAATTTCTTTTTCATTGATATAATCCGGGCGGGTTTCAATATTCATTCCAATAATTCTTGATTTTGCCGTTTCATTTTTTGTTTGAGCTAATGGTAACGTCTTTGAAGAATTATTGACGAGCTTTCCTAATTTAAGATAAGTAATTACGTCCACGTTACACGCATCAAAGATACGTTTCACAAACCACCTACGGTATGCCTTTGGATAAAATGAAAACGTTCCTCCTTTTATGATTATTTCAACTTTATCAATTGGATGATTGGAAAGGGTAAACATGATAAGTCTTTGGAGTGTTTGTTTATATGGATCAAAGTTGTGCCGGATGGCACGCATGACCGCGGGTTCATCGGAAAAGTAACTCTTGGGAACCCCCGGCTCATTGGGGCAGTATACACAGCTAAAAGAGCACCCGACCCCTTTCGTGAACAGACTTAAAGCAACGATACCTGAAGTCGAGCGAGTCTTTGTTTTTGTTAAAAATGGCTGGACGTGCTCGATAAACATAGGTGAGAATCTATTCTCATGTCGAAGAAGAATAAAGGTTAGCCACCAGTTTGAAGGCTTGATATCTTTAAAATATTTTTGGACCTCATTCATTCTCAACTTATTAAGAACTAAGCGGTTGAATTTTTTCTCATCTGTAGGAACTTTCTTTTTAAAATCCTGTTCCAATAAAAGGAGAAGTTCAATGAGGGGTCGTTCGAATTGTTTGGGGAAATTTTTTGGATAAAACATTGATATTTGTCATCCCGACTGAAATGGAGGGATCCCTTGATGATATAATGCCATATGGAACAATACTTAGAGCAAATGAACCTCATTCTATCAAATCTTTTCAAAGAATATTCCTCGAGGCTATCTACAACCCCAGGAATCCTATTATCAGGAGGAATCGACTCATCAACTATCGCTTACTTTGTTTCATCACATTTCAAGGAATACTCAATTTTATCGATGGGAACCAATCATACGAAAGACAGAGTCTTCATAGACATTGTCAGTCACCATTTAAACAAGCCATATACATGGGTAGAAATTATTCTGGAAGAAGTGCTTCAATTTAACATTAAAATAGAGCAAATTCTTCGGGAAAATAATATTGATGTAAATTTGATGCAACGATCACTTGCTCTAGGCTATTTTCTCATCTTTAAAAAAGCAAGTGAGCTTGGGATCACTCACATATTCACGGGACAAGGTCCGGACATACTGCTCGGTGGGTATCACAAATATGAATTAGTCACGAATATTAATGAGGAAATAAAAAAAGACCTCCCCCTTTTGGAGGTAGATATAAAAAGAGATAGTGCGATGGCAAAGTATTTTGGCATCACCCTGATAAACCCCTACCTAGAAAAAAAGTTTGTTGATTTTGCACTCACAATTCCTCAAGAATTTAAAGTCAAAGGAAGTGATAAAAAAATTATACTCAGGGAACTTGGAAAAAAGATAGGACTACCCCCCGAGATTGTAAACAGACCAAAAAAAGCATTTCAATATTCCACCGGTATACAAGACATGATTGCAAAAATGTATTAAAATGAATAATGAACATTATTATTTCTTTACAATCATATGAAACATCATTTCACGGCGGATGAGGCAAAAAAAGTAGGCGAATCACTCGGCATTGATTGGAGTAAGTTTGATGTGGAGCAATTTCGACGGGGGATGAATGTGGAACTTGAACACGGAAAAGATAATTCGGTGACAAACGTCACCAACGATGACATGATGATGACAGGAAAGATTGCCCTGGCCCATCTCAATGAATTTGCGGACTATTACACAAGATTAGACAAGATGGAAGCAGAGGCACACGCTTATTGGGATAGTAAAAATCACTTGTAATATATAGCCTTCGTTATGTATAGTGAATGTTCTATGGATAAAGAACCAACCGGTGCAACGAGCTCAATGAACGTCATCGAACTTACCGCAATCATCAACCGCTATGCCGCAGATATTGATAAGGTAAAAGGAAGCTTAAAAGAAAAAAACGCAATGTTTAAGGATGCATTTGAAGGGGACGCTAGATATCATGAGCAGGATATGAAGGTAAAAGATTTAAATAAAATAAAAAATGCAGAAAAACAGAGAATTCTTAAAACTCCTGCCATTGAAGCGCTTACTGCCCAAGTAAATGATTTAAAGATGGAGATAAAGGATATGCAGGATCTTCTTTCAGGTTATTTGGAACAGTATCAAAAAGTATCGGGTACCAATATCATCGAGACAGAAGAGGGGGATATCCGTGAAATAGTACCCGTGTTTAAGCTTGTAAAACGGAGAGTTTAACCTACCGGCACATACTCCATAACCCGCGATTGTTTTCACGAGCTTCCTGTTGTGCCTCTACAAACTGTTCTGAATATGCCACATCCGGCGGAAAAGTGGAAGCATGTGCATATCCTTCCCGTACCAGATAATCATTCACAAATAATCCCCCTGAGGACGTTGCATTTTCATCTACCAGCCAAACATATCTCAGCAACCTTCCATACCGGTCAGTCTCCGAAACATCTTTTTCCATGCGGATCATTTTTCCCTCAACCAATTCCTTATTTTTATTTGAAGCCTCTTTTCCAAAACATTGTATCCCTTTAGTCGGGTGCTTGGTTTCAGGTGTGTCGATACCAATATAGCGAAGCTTGATATTCCCCTCAATTTCTATAGTATCACCATCGACTACCCTTAATACTTTAACGAAAGTTGATTGTACCTGGGGAGACTTAGTCGGTTGAGGGACGACGTTTTTTTTAAGTTGAGTGGTTGAGGGAAAATAATACACTCCTGATGCAAAAAGGACGCATATTATTCCCAAGTACACAAAAAGTCCAAGATGTCTTTTTATAACCACATATCTAGTATAATATGTCCTATGCCAAAAAGAATTATCATCGTACGACATGGTCAAACCGTAGAGAATAAACAAAAAATTCTTCAAGGCCACCTTGACACTCTTCTTGATGATGATGGAAAAAAACAAGCACAAGCGGCGGCTGAATTATTAAAAAATGAAAAAATCGACCTGTTCTTTTCTTCCGATTTAAAGCGCTCATACCATACGGCACAGGAGGTGGTATCAAAACATAAAAACAAAAAAATACAAACAACTTCATTGTTACGAGAAAAATATTTTGGAAAATTTCAAGGAGCGACCTACAAGGAAATCGGAAGCTATCTTCCCAAATTTGGTGAGCAGGGAAATTTTTCTTTTCAAGGAAGGGAGAAAGAGTTTGGGGTTGAGACAAATGAGGATGTGGACGAGCGTATCCGTCAGTTTAAGAAAATTCTTGAGACACATAAAGGGAAAACCGTTGCCCTGTTCTCACACGGAGGGACCATTCGCCGCATGCTTGAAGTATTTGGTATACCGACTTCTGTAATCGAAAAAATGTACATACACAACGCCGCCCCCGTGGTACTTATTAAAAAAGGGGAGACTTATGTCCTTAAGGAATAAATTATTTTATAAGAACCCTTCCTCCTTTAATTAATTGATCCGCTTTTTCAAAAAGAATTTTGTTTATTTTTTCTCCTTTTTTTTGTTCTTCTTTATTGAGAATAAAGCGAACTATGGGAGCAAGACTTTTGCATGTCACATAGATATCCGAGTTTATTTTGACATTTTCACGATGGACGATACCTCCATAACCTATGAATAATGAAGCCGGAGGCCTTGTTTCAATATCCGTTGAGCCATCACCTATAAATACAATTTTTTTTTGAGGGTCTTTCTTAAGAATTCTATCGACCAAAATCTTTTTCCCCCCGCTTATAGATAAAAGGCTTTTTGAATCAAATCCAATATAATTGCCTTGCTTATCAAAATAGATTCTATTAGCATAAACATTTTGTTGAGCTATTTTAAGGTATTTTGCCAATATCTTCACCGCAGGGTAAAAATTACCCGTCATCTGTAATACATCCTTCTTTAGCGCAATTAACAACTCAATTATATCTCCAACATCCTCGGAAAGGTTTTGAGTATACAGTTTTCCAAGATATTCTAGGTCTGACCTTGAAGGGCGAATCATGGCCATTTTAAGAGAAAATACATCTTCAAGTTTTACATTTCCTTCCATTGACAAACGGGTAAGTTCCGCAACCTCGCTCTTTTTTCCTTTCAATTCAGCTAATTCGTCAAGTCCTTCAAGTGAAACCAACGTACTATCGCAATCAAAAATTATTTTGTCATATTTATGCATAGTTTTTTTGCAAGGAAATGATATTGAACCAGGGATTAGGTTGTCTATCATCGCCATGGTATCCCCCGCGAATGAATATGCCCTTTTTTCCGTTCGAACTACCAACGATTTCAATATTGATAGGAGGTATTCCTACAAGTGCTGTGCCTTCATCACAAAGATCTTTTACCACAGTTCGCGCCCTCCACTCAGGTAAATAGATAACAGGGATGTATTGAAGTTCAATATCGATTATTTTCTTTATTTCCTCTTCCATAAAATGCAAATAAGGCCAGAGGACCCGACTGTTTATTAAATAATCAACGGTTCTTAATGTTTCCCTCAAACTTAATCCGACCTTTTTATATCTCCAACTAAACTCTGTTATAATTTCTGTTGCCTTTTTTGAATTTAAGTTTATCTTTCGAAGGGGCACTTTAAGTCTATGTTTTAACCTTCGAAGGAGTTCAACGGTAAGTAGTGCGTAGTGTCGATGTGTTCCATCGATATTGTAGGCTAAGGTGCCAGACAGGTGAACCAAAATTGGTGCCCACCCTATGGAGAAAAGAGATCTGATTTCGCGAAGCACCCTCTCAATATCAGCAAACTCCGTCTCGATGAGATTTTCAATTGGAAGCTTTATAACATCTATCCAACTCATGCCATAAATTCCAGAAAATATTATTTCTTTATTTCTCAATTTATTTAGATACGATACGGCATGATCTATTTCAAACAAAAGTTCAGGGATATTTTTTTTGGATACTTTTTTATTTACAAAATATTTTAATATATCTTGAAAGACTTCGACTTCAGCCTCTCTCACGTGAGGAGTATAGAGATACTGTACACACCTAATAAGAGAAATAGTCTTGTGAATTTCATTAACATTTTTATGTTCACTAGAACAGAATCTTTCATAAAACGCAATGCACTCACTATGAATAAAGTGAACAGCCTTCTTTAACTTTACTGAATCCTTTTTCTGATACTTATAAATATTAGGGAGCGGGAAATATACTCCATCAATGAGGGGGCGCTCAATATGATTATAATGCCAATTTTCATTATTCGGGAGTTCCATTTTTTTTATGATTGGAAAGTAGTCATTATTATAGACATATCCGTTATGAGTACTTTTAACCCGATTTACATCAGGAATCCTTTGCTTAACCATGGCGAGTGTTTTCATAAAGATCGAATAGGCCGTATCACCTATAGTATTCATTTTTCCACGCAACCAAGGGATATAGGGCCCCGGGAAAATTGCTCGGTAGGGTAATTTTATTGATTTTCTTTGCCCCGCAAGCTCAATTAACGGACCATGATTTTTATTCCACCCTTCAATTAAGTAATCATCTAAAAACCGGAGAGATTTTGGAAGGGGAATCTTTGTTTGCGGAAGGTTGTTGACGGGCAAATTTACAAGAGAAATTTTTTTTATATTTTCATAAAAAGTAAAGTCTGGATCAATCACCGGAACTTTTGACTTA
>CAYINK010000012.1:0-14565 GCA_964364765.1 uncultured Gammaproteobacteria bacterium | reverse complement strand
AGTTAGTCTCACTTAAATAAGCATCAATTATTTTCGGTATTTCCTCGTCATGGGCTCTTGTAACATGATTCCCCTGTACCTCTACATCTTTTTCGTTTAATCTGATATCAATGTCCATTGGTCCACATAAATGTTGTATTACGGCACCGGCAAGACCTTCTTGTGTCTTTGCAGTTGAATCTAGATTATCCCAAATAGTGTAGAAGGCATTATCATAGATAGTATTGCCATAGTAATAATTCCTGAATGTGCCTCCGCGCAGGAGCATCTTAACTTGTTCAGGGTCCCCGGTCATATAAGGCATTAAAGAAGATACAATTAAAGAAGATACAATACCCAATGAGCTTTGTAAAATTGTAGGTGGGATTTCCGGATGAGTTTTTGTTATTATTGTTGCCAATTTAACGTCACTTTCAGATACCAACTCCTGTTTTAATTTTAAATACCTTGTACCTTCTTTACCCATGTTTTTTATATATAAACCCTTTATTTTTAACGGTTTGTATTATCTTGCGACTTAATTTAAGATTCATGCATTTTTTTCGAAGACGCCACATTGCCTGATCTAAAGCCCAGTCGGTATATACTTCTTTGTTTTTGCTCCCCCACAGGATCTCGGCAGTTTTTTCCCGCGAAATCACTTTGTTTGGATGTTCAACAAACACAATCATTAATTTCTTTTCCCCCCTTGAAAACACCAAGTCTATTGGAACTTTATTTAATTCAATTGAATTGTTTTTTCCAATACTCAACCGATTATTCATTTCTCCCTCCCGTCTTATCATTTCCTCGATCAAAGGAATCGCAATATAATAATTTTCGCCCTTCTGAATAACTGTTTTGGTTTGCTTTAGGTATGTGAGATAGGGTTTCTGTTGCTTGGTAAAGTAGAAATCTTGCAGTGTTATTTGGTGTAATATTTCCCGTTCCTCTGGTTCCATTTCGTTTAGCAATATCTGTAGTTTAGTAATCATTTCCTGGTGAGTAAACAATTCTCTCTCATCTATTGTTCTGCAATAATGGCGTAATGCCTCCTTGATAAGCCATAAACAACCCCCACAATACTTCAATATTTTATCTTTGATAGGTTTTGTCAACGTGCAGAATTGTTTTTCGCGTTGAGTAAGAAAATAACGGGTTTCTTCTGGCTCAAAATAGGGAAGAACAATAATATTTTGAAACAATGTTGTATATTGATTTAAATTTGACACATATTTGTCGTATAAGATATTTCGTGAAAAAAAATAAAGTACTGAAGCATTGATTTCATGATATTGTCTGTCAAAAAAACTGAGAAGGTTTGGTTTCTCCAGTAATAGAATATCTGCATCAAGGATCAAAAGAACTGGTCTCTTATTTTTGAGAAGCCTTGAATCTATATAATTTTTCACATCAAACAGATCATCAAGAGCTAATGCTCCAAGATCAATAGTGATGATTTGAATTTGTGAGAAAGCACTTATTGATGCCGATAAGAATGGGATAGCTTCTAAAAACTGCTTCACGTGATAATTCTGATCCCTTTTCGGCACATGGAGGATGACGCCGGATTCGTTTTGGTTAATGACTTGTATCCAAGGAAGAAATAGATTGTTAAATGTTTTTTGATTAAACGGGTCGGTATGACTTGCCATTCTTCTTACCATTATACCATAAAAGTAGCAAAATTACGTTTTTCCGTTAGTTATGATGTCAAGTACCATTCTTCGGGGTGGCATATAATTCCTTTCATGACATCAATAGACAAAATAAACACACGCACAGAGGAGACGATTCAGACATTAATGAAAGCTCTTCCAGGCTTATTTGGTCCTCATGCTCCGCAAAATACTTTGAAAGATCTTATGAACACTCCCTCTATTCGTAGCAGGTTAAAGTTGGTCCAAGAATCAAAATACAAAGTACATCTCGTTGCAAAAGGAACAACTATAAGTAAGCTTGGTTTTCCGCTTGATTCGGTAGAATTAATTCTCGATGCATATACAAAACAATCATGGAGCTTCTCAGTAAGATGCATAGCCAATGGTAGGTCCTATTTTGCGCTAGAATGGAATAATGAGCTCAATTTTACTTTAGGAAATAGATCAAGATCAATAAGGGCTTCTTATATAGTGATTGATTACCGAGTAATGTGTCCCTATTTTCACCTCTTAGACTGTCGTGTACATATCGGATTAAAACGTCACTTCATGACAGACAGGATTCATCATGACGTAACATGGAAGACGTTTGACCCCGAACACCCACTTACCCGAGCAGTTTGCCCTAAATTCAGCGTTTCCAACAATATGCTTTCATTGAAGAGTAAAAAGTTTCCCAATATGGAAAAAATGAACTATCTTGGAGCTGTGAATCTTCAGATACCAATATGTATTACGTTTAATCCGTCTTAAACTTTACTGTAAATACTTCCTTATATTCTCATTATGTTCCTCGAGGGTTACGGCGTAGTGCATGTTGCCTTTTTTGTCTGAGATGTAATACCAATACTTCGTATTTACGTCCGCGTTGGCAACAGCCTGCAAAGATTCAAGACCTGGATTACAAATAGGGGCGGGCGGAAGGCCTTTATATTTATAGGTATTATATGTTGAGTCAACATTTATATCATCAACCGTCAGATCTTTTTTCCACCAGGTCTTCTCTTTTTTTTGATACCGAAGAGCATACTGGATGGTAGCATCAATTTGGATCATCCAGTCATCCTTAAACCGTTTGTATATAATCCCTGCAATCTTTTTTTTATCCTCAGGGAATTTTGCCTCCTTTTCTACAAGAGACGCAAGAATGAGACCCTCTCGTTCTGTCAATCCCAGAGCCTTCACCTTATTTTGAAGCTCGGGCGTATATTTTTTTTCAAAATTTGCCGCAAAAATGGAGAGTATTTTCTCAATGGTTGCATCTTTCGGAATAAGGTACGTATCAGGGAAAAGATACCCCTCCCGCGCTTGCTCAATAAAGGGAATCGTGGGAATCTTAAAATTTTCAGTCAGAATTTGAGCAATCTCTTCTTTTCTTAATCCCTCGATTATCGTCACCCACACATCTGCGGTCCCATGTGTCAGGTTCAGCGCAATCTCCTCCGCACTCATGTTTTTTGATAAACGGAAATCTCCTGCCTGCATGTTTTTCTCAATTCCCAGGCGCTTGACGATGAGATAAAATACGATCTTATTCCGGATAATATTCTGGTTGCTCAAATTTTTTACGATACTATTCAGGCCTTCTCCTTTGCGGATGGTAAATATCTCAACTCCCTGGTTCTTGCGATCAACCGGCAGAGACCCTTCCTGGTAAAACATATAAAAGGCAAGGATTATCAACATGAACACAAACAGAGAAATCCTGAGTTTTTTCATAGGATGTTATTCAATGATATAAATGGGAAACATTTTTAACGTTTCGTTTGCCTCCCTTACATTATATGTTTTTGATGAATAAAGCGAAAGGCAATTTTCATTTTTTTCAACCACATCACCTATTTTTTTATGCATATATATCCCCGCTTGCTGATCACGAGGTGCTCCCAGAAGCTTCGCGATGCTACTCAAATTGTAGTTATTTACCCTCGTAACCACTCCCTTATAGAGTGCTTTTACATGGTGGGAATTTGCATGAATTTTGATGGTTTTAGAAGAAATACTTTCATCACCTCCCTGAGCACGGACAATTTGTTTGAATTTCTTAAGCGCGGTGCCATCTTTGAGTATGCGTTTTGCCTCCGTCATCCCATCTTTTTTCTCTCGGGAATCTTTATAGCATAAATCTAAAAGTTGGGATGCAAGCTGGAGCGCCCGTTCCTCAAGTTGAATAGGTCTGTCTCCCGTCTGTTCGAGCACTTTGAGGACGTCACGAGCTTCAAGTGCCGGTCCTACCCCATTTCCCGCGGGTTCTTTAGTATGAGTGATATTTCCGACTACCTTTATACCAAAGTGTTTTCCCAGGGTTTGAAATTTGACTAGAATTTTTTTTGCATCTTCTTCGTGACGTATCTTCATTGTTTTCCCCACAGGTAAATCCAATACCAGATGTGTTGATCCGACCGCCACATGTTTTGACATGATAGAAACTACGATCTTGTCAAATGATTCAAATGAAAGAGGTTCTTCAACCCGGATGATAATATCATCAGCCGGTGCTAATCCCAGATGTCCATTCCAGCAAATACATCCTCCAACTGTGTGGACAATATCTTCCAAGTCAGAAGGGGAAAACTCAACTTTTGCCAAAACCTCCATTACATCAGCGGTTCCCGCAGGAGAGGTGATAGCCCGTGATGATATTTTTGGCATTTGAAATCCTGCGGACGATACAATAGGCACAACTATCATGGTTGCACGTGTCCCGGGAAGACCTCCAATTGAGTGTTTGTCAGCCACAATTCCTTTGAAATGAAGCCTTTTGCCAGTTGCAACCATAGCCTTCGTAAAATGATACAGTTCCTCCTCCGTGAAGCCGTCCTTGAATGAAGATGCCACAAAATAGGTGGTAAGAATGTCACTCAAGTGGTTATGAGCAATTTCATCCATAAGTTGATATACCTCATGATAGGTAAGCTTTTTTCCCAACAGTTTTTTTTGAATTGATTTGATGACCGCAACTTTGATATCTGATTTATTCATAGGAAGTAATCTCCGTAATTTTCTTTTGGAATAATTTAGCCTTCGCAAACAGACGGGAAATGGAGTACATCTCCTTTATGTTTAACAGCCAGGATAGCAATAAGTATAGCAAAAAATAAAGCAGGGCACTTGAGGTAAGCAGTACAAACACGTTGATGGTGCGGGTGGTGTCAAGTAACAGATTATCCATCAGTTTGATGAGGTAATATGCCGGAAGTGAGGCAAGGCAGGACGCAAGGGTCATCTTGCTTATTTCCTTGATAAAAAAGGGAATATCCATATTTTTTAAACGAGCCGAAAGGATGATAAAAAGAATAGTCGAGTTTGCAATGACGGAAACGGAGAACGATATGGCGAGGGACCAAATGGGAAGCTTCACAACAAGGATAAAATAGAGACTCAGGAGGGTGTTGAGGGCTATCGTGAAGAGACTGATGATGAATGGTGTCTTACTGTCAAAAAGAGCATAGAAACAACGGGTAAGGAAGTAATATACGGCATGAAAAGGCAGGGAGAGGGCAAAATAGGAAAGGGTATAAGCGGTCTGTACGGTTGCGTCCCAGTCAAACTTTTCCCCGCCAAAAAATACGCGGATGAGCGGGGTCCTTGCAAAAACAAAAAATACCATGATAGGAACCGTGAAGAAAAATAAGTTCAATAGAGACTCAATGATTATTTTTTTTAATTCATCCTGCCTACCCTGTTCAACCATCTCCGAGAGGTAGGGAAGCGACGCTTGGCCAAAGGCTACTCCAATTACTGATACAGGCAGAAGTTGAAGGTGTTGTGCTAAATAAAAGATAGTGTAAGAGCCTGACCCCAGGAGCGAGGTGAGTGAAAGATCGATTGTGGCATCAATCTGAGTAATGATAACGGTCAATATGCGTGGTCCGATCATCTTAAAAAATTCTTTAACTCCGTTGGTGATTTTAATCGTCAAACGATACTTAATTTCAAATGTTATGATGATGGGAATTTGAATGAGAAAAAAAAGAACAGCTCCAACCGATACTCCCAATATGGGGGCAAGCAAATGAAACTGGGAAGCAAAAAGAAGTGTTCCCACGATCACGGAAAGGTTATAGAGAATGGGCGCCACTGAGGTGATGAAAAATGTCTTATGGGCTTGTGCTATTCCCGTCAAAAAGTTCCCCGCAACGAGAAAGGGGAGTTGGCTTATCAAAAGTATTTTTGAGTAGAGGATGACCTGCATGAGTTTTTCACCCTTAAATCCCGGTGTGATGAAAGGGATGAGGGAATCCATACTGAAATAGAGAACAATCACTATCATCACCAAAATAATAAGGAGAAGGTTAAATATGGATGAAATATGTTGCTCTAATTCCTCCTTATTTTTCTGATATTTGATGAATACGGGGATGAAAGAGGAAGTAAGTGCTCCCGTTATAAGTATTTCAAATATAAGGTCTGGTAAACGGAAGGCGGCAAAGAAGATATCAAGTTCTTCCTTGGTGAAATATCCCGCCAGGATGCGATAGCGCAAAAAACCAAAAACTCCGGAAATCACAATCATTCCCGAGATGATGAGGGCTGAAGAAAAAATTCCGCCTTGTTGTGCAAAGATTATTTGCTTAGTTTTGTTAATAAAACGGTCCATATATTATTTCAGTTTAATTATACATCACATAGCCATACTATTGTCCAAATCAATGGAGTACTAGTTGAGTCCCATTTTTACCTTATGAGTATAGAATGTCATTGCGAGCGACTCGAGATATTTATAATGGAGCGTGGCAATCTGATGCTTCTTATAGATTGCTTCGTCGTCCTCTGATTCGTAGGACTCCTCGCAATGACATAAGAAAAATTTTGAGAAGGTGGAATTTTCAGAGTTATTTTTTCCAGGTAGACTTAACAAACTCTTTACCTTTTTTAATTTGCTCTGTAGCATTTTGCCGATCTTTTTGAGCCGATTCCATTATTAACCGAGCTTCTGCTTCTTTTTTTTTGACAGATTTATCAAATCCAGACGCCTCTTCTTCTCGAGCAAGATATACCTGAGCAATACTAATTTCTGTAGCTGTCACTCCTAATTTCTCGAGAACCCTCCTTTTCATGTCTGTAATCACTTTATAATCTGCACGTATCTCTTCTAAAGGAGTGTTCACAGCATCAAAAGTAGCAACAAGTTCATTCAAATTCCGAACATCAGGGAGATATTCTTTAGTAGCCCCATGTCCCCTCAAAGCATCAATCTCGCGTTCGAATTCTACTAAAGCGACTGCTTCTGGAATTACTACTCGGATATCTTTCGAAGAAGAGTCTTTTCCAGTAGTAAACCAAAAACCCTGTTGTTCGCCGTGTCCCCTTCTACAGGTAGTTTGGACAGAGATGAAGTTTTCCGCTATTGCAGGGTAAAAACTTAATGCATATGCTAAACCTGGATATCCAACTCCAACAGCTTTTATTACCCCATCTTGTAATGCAATTTGTTGCTGACTCAGTATTTGTTCACTCATAATTTGAATTTTACTTCTTCTTCTTCTTCTTGTCAAAAGAATATTTTGTTTCATTTATCCCTTGACACGAGCTTCAAAATGGTGTTTAATGGTGATATATGCTTTTTTTAGGGGAGTACAGGGTGAATTTCAGTGGACAAGGGCGAATTGTCATTCCTAAAAAAATTAGAGAAGCACTGGGTAGTATAAAGACTTTTACTTTAACAAAAGGATTTGACCGATGTCTTTCAGGGTATCGCAACAATGAGTGGGAGAAAGGGGCAGAGGATCTCATGGGTCCCTCGATACTTGAAGCACAGAAAGTTGAGATGAAAAGACACTTGTTTTCAAGTGCGTCAACAATAGATATAGACGATCAAGGGAGGATTATCATTCCTAAAACCCTTTTTGAATATGCGGGATTACAAGGAGAAGAGGTAGTCGTGATAGGGGTCGGCTCCTACTTTGAAATTTGGAGCCCGAATCGCTGGGAAAAATACAGTAAAAATAATGAAAAAAATATCAAGAGTTATACCAGACCAAAAGAATAATGCACACGCCGGTTCTTTTAAAACAAGTGATTGAAGGTCTCCAGATTAAGGCGGGGGGGAAATATGTAGACGCAACGGTTGGTGAAGGTGGACACACCAGTGCCATTTTGAAAAAAGGAGGGTATGTGTTGGGATTAGACCGTAATAAGGAGCAAATTATAGCTTTACAAAAAAATATGAATAATGATTGTTTGACCTTGATTCAAGGTAATTTTGCCGAAATAGCAGAATTAGTTCCCTCCAAAGATAAAGGAAATATAGACGGGGTTCTGTTTGATTTAGGTCTATCCTGGGCACAGCTGAAAAACTTAGGAAAAGGATTTTCCTACCGGAATTTGGAAGAACCGCTTGATATGAGGCTCGATTTCTCTGGGGAACTGACAGCAGAATACATTTTAAACGTATATTCTGAAGACGAATTATATGAAATTTTTGCAAAGAACTCGGAAGAGGTTAAAGCAAGAGAAATTGCCGAGAGCATCGTGAATTATCGCACCACAAAAAGATATAAGACAGTTCACGATCTCAATAAAACCATTGATAAAGTGATGGGGGCCAATGTAGGCAAGACGTATAGCCGCATTTATCAGGCGTTGCGGATAGAAGTAAATGAAGAGTTTGAAAATTTAAAAAAAGGACTGGAAGGCGCCCTAACAATTCTCAAACCGGGAGGAAAAATTGCCGTGATAAGTTTTCATTCACTTGAAGATCGCATCGTGAAAAATTTTATCAGAGAAAAAAAGTTGAAACAGGTAAGCAAAAAGGCAATTGCGGGAGACAGACAGTTATCATTTGAACGAAGCGCACATTTGCGGATTTTTTCATCATGAAAACTGTATTAAAAGACGCCTTAATTTCATTATTTTTTATTTTGTTGATTGCCAATACCGGCATCTTTGTATCCGGAATGTATCTGGGGGATGACATAAACCGGTTTGATGGTGAAATAAAAAAACTTACCCGGGAAAATACTCTTCTTGAAAAAGAAGTGTACCAAGCAGAATCTTTGCAATATGCGGCCTCATTAAGCGCCAAACTTAATTTTACCAAACAATCACAGCCAGTATATTTTGAGAATTTAAAATATGCGCTTAACAGATGACATATGTCAAAGATACGATTGTTGTTTTTTCTTTTCCTTTTAACCTACGGAGTAATCATAGTGAGGTTGTTCTATCTTCAAGTTCTTCATCCGATGTCTTCAAAGGATTATTTGCAAACAAAAAAAATTCCTCCGGAAAGAGGAAACATTTTTGACCGCAACGGACAACCCCTGGTTACTAATCAGATTAAATACCAGTTATATATTGAGCCCAAATATGTGACCGATGAGGAAATCCTAAAAATTAAACTCTCGCGAGAATTAGGAATTGAAGAGGCTTCAATTTCTGCAAAATTTGATAAAACTAAGGACTGGATTGCAATTGCCTCAGGCATAACACGGGAAAAGTATGACGCTATCCAAGCGCTCCAATTATCGGGCATCGGCTTTAATGAGGAAGCAAGCCGAAATTATCCAGAAGGTTCACAATCAGCTCATCTGTTGGGATTTGTTGGTAAAAATCAAGATGGTGAGAATATAGGATATGTGGGAATAGAAGGATATTATGACAAAGACTTAGGGGGTTTTCCCGGACTCATCAGATCAGATAAAGACTTGATAGGAAGGCCCATTTTTTTAGGTACGCAGGAAAAAATGGATCCCGAAAACGGACGGGACCTGATACTTACCATAGATAAATCAGTTCAGGAGATCATAAAAAGAAAACTCATCGCAGGTGTTGAAAAATATAAGGCAAAAGAAGGGTGTGTCGTGGTAGTCCAACCCGCAACTCTTGAGATATTGGGCTTGACCTGTGTACCGGATTTTGACCCCGAAACATATTACAAATATGATGAGTCGTATTACAAAAATGGTGCAATTTCGAGCCTTTACGAACCGGGGTCCACATTTAAACCATTCGTCATGGCGGCCGCAATAAACGAAGGAGTTCTTAAACCGGACTCACTGTTTGATGAAATTGGACAGGTATCGGTCGGAGAATATAATATAAAGACTTGGAATGACAAGTATGAAGGGAAGATTACCATGACGAGAGTTCTTGAAAAATCTTCAAATGTAGGCATGGTGTATGTGGGAGAAAAACTGGGAAATAAAAAACTTCTTGAATACATAAAAAATTACGGGTTCGGGGATCTGACGGGAATCGATTTGCAAGGTGAGGTACCGGGATATTTAAGACCAACGAATGAATGGCACTCTATCGATTATGCAACCGCAACTTTTGGTCAGGGATTGGTGGTTTCTCCCATCCAAATGGTGAGGGCATTTGCCTCCCTAATCAATGGAGGGAATCTGTTGACCCCCCACGTAGTGCAAAAACTGATAAGCCCTCAACGTGAACAGACAGTTGAGCCCCGAATTACCCGGACTATGATAAAAAAAGAAGTATCCGGCCAAATAAAAAAGATGCTCGTCTCAACCATCGAGAATGGGGAAACGAAGTTTCTTAAGCCGAAAGGGTATGCGGTTGGGGGAAAGACTGGGACTGCGCAAATTGCCCTCAAAGGTCATTATGACACGTCAAAAACAATAGCGTCTTTTATCGGTTTTTCTCCCATTGATAATCCCAAATTTATGGCACTTGTGGTGCTGAATGAACCATCCACTTCACAGTGGGGTTCAGAGACTGCGGCACCCATCTTTTTCGAGATATCAAAAGAACTTATAGTGTACTATAATATAGTACCAGAATAGGCCAAATTGAATTTGAAATTTGAAATTTAAAATTTGAAAAACATGCAAGAAATCAAGAATATTTATCATCTTTTCCGGGCATTATTTGCAACTTTTTGGTATGGATTTCCCAGTCGTAAATTGCGGGTAATCGGGGTTACCGGTACCGATGGAAAGACTACCACCACGCATCTTATTTATTATATCCTTACTTCCTGCGGGAAAAAAGCCTCCATGATATCGACTATTTTTGCAAAAATTGGGAAAAAAGAGTATGACACTGGCTTTCATGTGACGACCCCCGACGCGTCTCTTATTCCCCGGTATTTAAAGATGGCAGTTGATCAAGGTCAGGATTATTTTGTGCTTGAGACCACGTCTCACCGCTTAGCTCAAAATCAACTTGCAGGCACGCAGTTTGATATTGCCGCTATCACCAACATAACACATGAGCACCTTGATTACCATAAGACGATAGAAGAATATGCAAGAACAAAACTTAAACTTATCCAAATGGCTCGGGTAGGGATAGTAAATATCGATGATGAAATAACGAGGAAACACATTACAAAACTCTCTATGCACAATGTTATAAAGACGTACGGTCTTCAGCATAAATCAGACTACTCCATTGATTTTCGCAAAGAACTGCCGGATCTGGCTGATTTTAACGCTTATAATTATCTGGCGGCTTATGCCGTGTGTCGTGAACTTGGGCTTCCTGATGGGGATATCAGATCAGCATTTTCTACATTTAAGCTTCCGGCCGGGAGGATAGACATTGTGTATAGGCAAAACTTCATGGTTATCGTGGATTTTGCACATACGCCAAACGGAATTACGCGTATTCTAGAAACGGTCAGAAAACAATATGTTCACCGGAAAGGGCAACTTATTCATGTATTTGGATCGGCCGGTTTACGAGATCACACCAAACGATTTGCGATGGGTAAGGCGAGCGCGACTTTTGCTGACATTTCCTACGTGACAGAAGAAGATTACCGCACCGAGGATCCACAGAAAATTGCGGATGAAATCGGAGCGGGGTTTGGCAGAAAACACTATCTTGTAGAGCTTAATCGAGAAAAAGCTATTCATACCGCAATCCAAAGCGCAAAGAAAGATGACGTCGTCATCATCACGGGGAAAGGTCATGAAAAAAGTCTATGTCGAGGAAAGATTGAATATCCGTGGGATGAAATACAGACGGTTAAGAATATTTTAAAAATATGATATACCTTAATTCATTCAATAAAACATTTATATCGAGCAAATTAGAAGATGTTTCGTTGTCATCCGGATTCACCACGCGGGAAACAGGAGACAGCCGAAATATCGAGATCATACTTTCAAGCCTTCGAATAAATCAAATCATTTTCAAGAAACTTGTGGTTGCCGAACAAATTCACTCCTCTAACGTTGAATATTATGAAACACACGACAATCAGATAGTAGAAATCATCCCGGAAACAGACGGGGTAGTTACTTCTGAAAAAGGAGTTGTAATCGCAGTTCGAACTGCCGATTGTATTCCTATTCTCTACGCGGACATAAATGCAGGTATCATTGCCATATCACACAATGGTTGGCGAGGGACGTTAAAAAAAATATCAGCAAAGATCGTTGATAAAATGGCGGAGCATGGCGCCAAGAGGGAGAAAATAATCGCCGTCATTGGACCAGGAATAGGCCTATGTTGCTATGATGTGGATGAAGAGCGATACTATACTTTTATGGAAGAATTTGAAAGTGATTTGGGTGCATTTACCATGCGGGGAGGCAGGCGCCATCTCAACCTTACCAAAATGAACTATGAAATCCTAAAAATGGCCGGGATTAAAACAGAACATATAGATTTTTTTCCTTTTTGCACTTCTTGTGATAAGGATAAATTTTATTCTTACCGGCGAGATCACAAAAAACACCCGGAAAAATTTGGGAAAATGGTTAGTTATATTGTAAGAAATTAAGATTCAATGACCAATGTCCAAGTTCCAATATCCAATATCCAATGCACAATTACCAATAATCAATTGTCAAAAATTTGGAAATTGAGTTTTTGGACATTGGAAATTGGTTGATTGGTAGTATTGGAGATTATATATTATGTTAAACAAGAGCAAAAATATTTTTATTGTAGGCATAAAGGGTGCCGCCATGTCAAACCTTGCAGTTATTCTGAAGGAGATGGGAAAACAGATCTCCGGGTGTGATGTGGCTGAGGAGTTCATTACCGACGTGATTCTAAAGAAATATGGCATTCCCTACTCAGTTGGTTTTGACCCGGTATTTCTTTCTAAGGAAACAGATTTGGTCATCTATTCTGCCGCGCACACCGGACAAGAAAATCAAATTGTAATTGAAGCAAAAAAAAAAGGAATCAAGACAGTGTCTCAAGCCAAAATATTGGGTGAATTATTGACGCATTTTAATATCAGTATTGCGGTTTCCGGCTGTCATGGTAAGACGACTACATCTTCTCTTTTAGCTTATACCCTCGGCAAACTTGGTGTAAAGCCGAGCTATATAATTGGTGTTCCCACCTTCAACGATCAACCGGGAGGAATGTATGATAGAAAGGACTATTTTGTAATAGAGGCAGATGAATATGGAGTAAATCCACCGGATGATAAAACTCCCAAACTATTATTTCTTCATCCAACACACATCATTTGCACCAATATTGATTTTGATCACCCCGACGTCTATCTAAATATTGAAGAAATAAAAAAAACATTTATAAAATTTTTCAGCAACAAAAAACTTTATTTATGTATCGATGATATTCATATAAAATCAATTGTTGGTAAATTAGAGCGAACACAGTATCAAACTTTTGGATTTTCGCAAGAAGCTGATATCAAAATTCAAAATTCTATTGTTTCCGAAACTCAATCATCTTTTGACCTCATCTATAAAGGAAAAGATTTGGGCAGGTTTATCACTTCATTATTCGGGGAAAAAAATATTTCAAACGCGGCGGGTGTCATATTGGCCCTTCTTGATCTTGGATTTGATGTTCAAAAAATAAAAGACGCAATAAAAGATTTTGCAAAAGTAAAGCGACGATTTGAGTTTGTTTATAAAAAAAATGAGACTTATTTATTTGATGACTATGGTCATCACCCTGCCGAAATCGCGGCGACTATTGCGGCAACCAGAGCACGGTTCAAGGACAGACGGATTGTGGTAATCTTTCAACCCCATACGTATTCCCGTACTTTATCCCTCAAAAAGGAATTTGCAACAAGTTTATCGAAAAGTGATCTCTGTCTCATCGCTCCTATCTTTCCATCAGCACGCGAAAATGCGAAGGAGTTCCATGTTTCATCTTCGGACATTGAAAAAGAGGCAGGAAATGGACGGGTAAAAGCATTTTCAACTCGTACAGAATTATTAGTACAATTAAAAGAATCGGTGAGACCTCGAGATATTATCTTTACCGTCGGGGCAGGTGACATCTATAAACTGAAAGATGAGATTATTAAAATAATATGAACACGTATTCATTATTAACGGAAGCACTGGGAAAAGACAGAGTGTTTGCTGATAAAAATTTATTCCCCTATCTGACTTTGCGTACCAGCACCGTTGCAGAATATTTTTTTGAAGCCCACACGAAAGAAGATTTAATATTATCAATTCAAACTGCAAAAAAATACAACATTCCTTTTACCATGATCGGGGGGGGTTCCAATATAGCCGCAACGAAAAGCAGAATCCCGGGCCTGGTTATCAAAAATAACTATGCGAAACTTGAACTTCTAAAAGATGAAAAAGAGTATGTAGAAGTTCTCGTTTCTTCAGGATATACCATCACCCTTCTTGTCAATAAAACGATTGAAAAAGGATGGGCGGGGTTTGAGCATCATGAAGGTTTGCCCGGCACTATGGGTGGGGCAATATATATGAACTCCAAGTGGACTCATCCGTGGAGTTATGTAAGCGATCCACTCATTTCCGCTACCCTTCTTGATGAAAAAGGAGGGCTAAAAACGGTGAACCGAGATTATTTTTACTTTGCCTATGACTATAGCATTTTGCAAAAAACGCATGAAGTTTTTATTGATGGAGTATTTAAACTTGAGAAAAAAGATCCGTTAATCCTCAAGCAACTGTCTCACGAGACGATGCTATATCGTAGACAAACACAGCCATTCGGTGAGGCAACGTGCGGGTGTTTTTTCAGAAACATA
>CAYINK010000011.1:0-14899 GCA_964364765.1 uncultured Gammaproteobacteria bacterium | reverse complement strand
AAAGAGGGCAAATAATAGAGACCTCGATACATTATTTTATTTTGCATACATAGTAGAGTTAAAGAGATTGAAGGTTTATGGGTTTTAAGAAAATGGCATGCTTGTAGAAAATCTGCATCGCCCGTCATAAGGTATGCTTTATTAAACTTATTCAATAGTCCATATCCTACTAAATCTACACTTAATTTTACATCTACCTCTTTTTCTTTTCCAGATGTTTTCGATCGATATCCTTTAAAGAAAGTTGTTCTTTTCTCTTCTTTGACTGATTTATAAAAATAGTATTCATTGTTAAGAAAATTTTGCTGTTCTTTTGTAGGGCTTAAAAGACGAGGTGAATATGAAGCATAAAAATAAATAACATCAAATTTTATATGAAGTCTCTTTTCTAAACTTAATATTAGAGTTGGAAAATGTATAAATCTTTTAGGTCCAACCAAATTATATTGTGAAGCATATAGATTTGAACCGTCGATAAACAAATAGGTCATTCAACTATGTTGGAATATATTTTAGATTTTGTCCAGGGACTATATGCTACAAAAAGGGTATATTGGGTTGTTGGGAAGGGAAGAAAATGGGGATAGTACTTACCGATTAATGAATTACAAATAAACAAATACTACAAATAAGCAAATAAATAACAAATAATCAAATGAAGAAATTAAAAAAATAATTGCTTTTTTTGTTTCAAGTGCTTTTGATAGTGGGAGGGGGCTACGAGTCTTTTCAGGTAGAAGTTATTTTGCATACGATATATTAAGGAATATGATTGAGGAAGCATGTTGTTAGTAAAAACGTCTACGGAAAGATGAAGAAATAGACTGAGGGAAAAAGTAAGTAAAAGAATGGGAACGAAGCGTATTGCGCTTCTAGATTTCTCGCCTTTGGCTCGAAATGACAAATTACCCTTACGCGTTTTGAGATTTGATAGCAAGAAAATAGAGGTTAATAAGAGAATGATGACTAATTCCCACGAGTGGAGAGGGACATAGATTTTGTCGGTTTTGAGGAATTGATAGCCTTTTAAAAAGAAGATAAGATTAAATTTAGTCCCAAAGGCGAGAATATAATCTATAAGGTGGTCAAGATCGATGAAGACGCCACCGAGGAGGGCGGTGATGAAAACACCGATGTGCTTATGCCATTTTTTCCAAATAACGAAGCCAACCAATAAACTCAGAACAAGGTGAGATAGTTCGTGGAAGAATAGAGGCATAGATTAACAAATTAACGGATTAACGAGTTAACGAATTATCAGAGATTCACGGCGCTGTCAGCGAGATCAACCCGATCTTTTTCAACGTCGATGTTGGTCTTGCCTTTGAAGAAATGTCCTCCTAATGATTTCACTGCATTCTTCCAGAAGGAAAAGGACATGATACTCACTTTTGTCTGACTCGGATCAAAGTCAAGTAAGTGGGCTAAGAGTTTCCATGCCATGTAGAAAAAGTATTTAAAATCATGAAAACTGCGAATGCTCAAAACGCGCCTGATAATGTATTGAGGAGTCATAAAAGAAGAGTATAGTTCTTGTTCAAGCGCATATATTTTTTCCTTGGGAAAAGGAGTCTTCATAAGCGGTTCACGCATGTCATAATGTTCATAGTCCTCAGTCAACAGCCAGCCCTTCTCACGACACTCCTTAAAAAGAGGAGTGCCAGGATAGGGAATGACGATGGTGGCCTGCATGGTCGTAAAATAGCCCTTTTTGAAGCAATATTTTGCAACCTCTATTGTTCTTTTCGCATCGGCATAACTTTCCCAAGGGTATCCAAGCATGATGGTGGCATGGGGGTCCAGGCCAGCTTTAGAGGCCATGCGGGAACCGTTTATCGTGTCTGCCTCTTTTGTTCCCTTATCCAATTTATCCAGTGTTTTCTGGTTGGCAGATTCCATACCATACAAAATAAACCGAAAACCTGCCTTGGCCATGAGGTTATAATATTCTTGAGTGAGAGCATTAAAACGCATGTTACATCCGTATCTGACTTTTTTGTTATAACCGGACTCAATGAGGAGTTCACAGAATTTGTTAAGTTTAGGACCAATAAACATGGTGCCGGCATCGTCAAATATTTCTTTTATACCGTATTTATCAACGACGTGTTTGACTTCATCAAATAATCGTTGAGGAGTAAAGCTCCGGTATGAACCGATTGGGTTAATGGTATGATCCCAGACACAGAAGGTGCAACGGTTCCACCAACAATCACGACCACTATACATGTAAGTTCCCGGGGTATATTTATAGTTGCCGTTTTCATAGGCATAGAGCTTCCACTTGGTGAGATCTCGGTCGACAAAAGGCAATGAGTTTAGATCGTGTTTTAAAGAAGCGGGGCCGGAATGATGAATTATTTGCCCCCTTTTTAATTTAGTTGAGGCATACGGTTTTGCCTTTATATCTTTATTACTGGCTCGCCAATACACTCCCCCTTCAAGCACTTCTCCCTTATGTACATGATTCAACAAATTAACAATGACAAAGTCATAATCGCCGCCGGTGATGGCATAATCAATTTTGCTATTTTCAAATATTTCGAGTGGAATATAGGAGATATGATCCCCTACCATCACAATTTTCAATTTCCAATTTTCAATTTTCAAGCTTTGTTTTTTTAAGTCGTCTATTATTTTCCAGTGAATCTTCACCACGGGAGATTTTGTTTCAACCATGAGGTAGTCGGGTTTGATTCTTTTTAGTTCTTTTACCCAATCCGCATATTCTTTTTTCTCGGCGATGCCGTCCATCCAATAAACTTTGTAGCCTTTGTCCTGTAAATTTGACGCGGCGTAGGCAGGAACCATCGGGTAGATGTAGGTTGAGGCGTTAAAATATTGAAATTGTCTGTTCTGAGAAAGAAGTGGGACTCCTTTATCTGACTTGATAGGAGGATAGCCGACTACGATTGAAATTTTTTTATTCATAATGGTAATTATAGTCTGGATCCCCGCCTAAGCGGGGATGACAAAAACAAGCGGGAATGACAAACCTAAGTATATCAAGGATAAACTTGCTTCCCGTCCTTAAAAATCTCAATTGCCAACACGGGACATGATTGGGCCGCGGCGATGATCTTTTCCAAGCGGTCCCACTCGCCATTCTTTACAATAGCAATGCTATCTTTATCCAGGTCAAACGTATTTGGTGCGTATACGACACAGGTTGCCGCACTTATGCATTTATTGCGGATGATTCTGATTTCTATATCACCCTTCTTAGTTACTTGGATATTGTCCATAAAAAATGTAATTTTAGACTGGATTCCCGCCTTCGCGGGAATGACATCTAGACATCATAATTTAACAGAACTTTGTGCAACAGTGTGCTCAAATCCATATGCTTCGGACGTTAATATATCCTTCTTTTCTTTATAACGCCTATTATAAATCCTTTGATAAACATTGTACCATAAGTGAGGTGAGTGAGAAAAAGGATTGGGATAGCAGGGAGAGATTTAGATAGAAAAAGGAGAGCGAGGAGAAAGTAGAGAAGGAGAGGAAGGAGGGAAAGAATTTGAAATTTGAAATTTGAAATTTGAAAATAAATTTCAAAAATAAAAATGGAGCACAAATATAAAACAAAAAAAGTGGGAATGAGGTAGGAAAGACGGCGGGAGTTTTTATCACCGTGAGCGAAGAATGCTCCCCGATGATATCCATAGTTGGCGTGTTGTTTTAAAAATCCCTTGAGGTTATCTCTTCGGTGGTGATATACGCATACTTCAGGATGATAGAATATTTTCCCTCGTTTTTTATATACGAGATCTTCACAAAGCTTGCTGTCTTCCCCTGGCCAGTATTCATTATTAAATCCTCCCAGTTCCTCAAACACATTCTTTTTGATGAGAAAATTCATTGACGGGTAATCGTCTACATAACGGGGAGTATCTTTTATAAATCGGTATCGATATCCCCCACTCCCAAACGGGCTCTGCAAAATTGTGTCAAAAATTTTCTCCCAATAATTTATTTTAAGGGGTAAAAGGCCTGGACCACAAACCGCGGTAATTTTTTTTGTTTCAAAAATGTGGATAGCTTTTTCAAGCCAATCTTTGGCAGGATATGCATCGTCATCAATGAATGCGATGATGGATCCTTTAGCATTTGTAACTCCGATGTCTCTTTTTTGTGCAGGTCGGGTTATTTTTCCTGTTGAAATTATTTTAAGCCAAGGATATTTTGAAAGAAGTGTTTTATCTTCCCCACTCAATTTATTCGGCAACACGATTACTTCGAAATTGTTATACGTTTGACCACTCATAGCGGGCAAATTTTCATGACGCAGATAATCGGTGATTTCTTTGACGGGGATGATTACGGAGATGGGGGGAGGCATGGGGATATTATACTAAATTAACGGGTTAAAAAATTAACGAATTACAAATACTACAAATCCACAAACCTGCCTGCCGGCAAGGCAGGTCAAATTCAAATTCCACAATCACGATCAAATAAAGACATAAATCAGCAAATCAAGAAATCAATTGGCTTGTAGGGGGGGAAGGTCAAGATGGTCCTCAATTCGGTCAACTCTACGCCTGGTGTCAATAATCTCATTATCGAAAGAGGTAATGGTAATATTGAGGTCTTTTCTTAATTTTCGAAGCTCCTTATATATTGGTTTTAAACCCACAGACAAGCCGTTCTTAATTTCTTTTTTAACCTCAACTTTAACTATTTGTTGAATTGCCTGGAGGTCGTCTCTAGTTAACATAAGAGTAATATTAAACAAATAATAAGTAAAAGTCTATAACATCGTTTTGGATGTGTCCAGGGACTATATGCTACAAAAGTGCAAGTTTAGGCCGATTGAAAGGGAAGAAAAAGGGAATAGTACTTTACAATTAACGAATTAACGGATTAACGGATTAAGAGTGGTGGGGATGGGAGTAATAGCGGAGGAGGTTCTTGCGGTACCAGATGGCGAGGGTGTCGATCAGGATATTCCAAATGGAGTCAAGGGTTGCGGCGGTGGTAAGGGGGCCGAGGGAATAGTCGAGCTTGACAGGCGCCTCAAATATACGTTTAAATCCGAGGGTATCGGCGACGACCAGCATCTCAAGATCTCCGGCAAACTTCTTTTCTACAAGGCGGGGAAGAATCTTTGCTAAAACATTCTTTTTAAAGATTTTGATGCCGGCTTGGGTATCGCGTACTTTGATATTGAACAGGATTTTGACAATCCAATAATACCCTTCACTTAAGAATTTCCGGGCGGGAGAATAGACCACTTGAGAGTCGGGGTGACGTTTAGAGCCGACGACGATGTCCGCATCGTACCACTCCATGTGTTCAAGTAATATCGAAATACCGTTGGGGTCTATTTCCATCCCTGAATCTATAAACATGACATAGTCCCCCACCGCCTTCTTCATGCCCAGTTGGATAGCGTGGGCTTTTCCTTGATTTTTCATATAGCAAAGCGTTTTCAGTTTGGCAATATTTGCTTGCTTGACTTTTGTGTATGATGAATCGACCCGTCCGTCAAATACGGCGATGATTTCATGGTCATAACGGATGGCGCTGAGGGCTTCCTTAATACTTTGAATATTTTTGATAATAGTCTTTTCCTGTCTATAAATAGGAATAATGAGACTGAGAAAATGAGGAGGAGTTTTGGAAAACATGGAGACAAGTATACTAAATTAAGGTCAAAAGTTAAAAGGCAAAAGGCCCAACTTCGCCAAAAGGCTTCGATGGGCGAGGCAAAAATGAAGGTTACAAATAAATACGTCATTCCCCACGAAGGTGGGAATCCATACTAAGACTTCAAAATTGATCAAATTTCATAATAAAGGTCCTTCCATGTAGAATTCATTTCAGTAATCAATCTTATTTTCCAAATTCTATTCCACTTTTTTAGTTGCTTTTCTCTTGAAATAGCTGATTCAATATTTTCAAATACCTCATAATATACAAGATGGTGAATTTCGTATTTTTTTGTAAAACCTGTAACTTTCTGTTGTTTGTGTTCGTATATTCTTCTTTTAAGATTGTTTGTTATTCCAATATATAGCGTACCATTTTTACAGGATGAAATGATATAAACAAAAGAATATTTATAGTTCATAAGATGATATTTTAGTTTGGATCCCCGCCCCTGCCTGCCGGCAGGCAGGTTCGCGGGGATGACGAAAGGGGATAATTTTTGACCTTTAACATTACTTTATATAGTGAGTCAAATTTTGTCCAGGGACTATATGCTACAAAAGCTAATGAGCAGATTGGCACAGTAGGAAAAAAGGAGTGATATTACTCGATGGTTTCTTCTCCCTCGAAGGAGACGTCGGGGTCGCCGGAGGAACCGGAGTCGGCGGCGGGAGCCTCTGTTTCAGGCGCAGAAAATGCAAATGAGGAGATGACTTTGCTATTTACTTCGTTCCAGAAATTCACATTACCTCCTGATGCGACGGTAAGGGTAAATAAAACGCCCTTATCCAGGGCAAGGGTGACAATATTCCCTTTTTCCGTGTATTGTTTAGCATCAAGGTCCGCAAGTTTGACGTCTGTGATGACTGTTTTTGTTTTGACTAGACTGTCAAGAGTAGTTAAATCGCTTGATACGGCGTCAATGGTCATCTTTCCCTGATTTTTAGATGATGTTACAACGAGTGAGGAATAATCATTTTCGTCTGTTGTCTCTTTTGGCGAAACGGTGACGGTATCGGGGTAGTTGAACTTGAAACCCGCGGGGTCTGAGTATTCCTGAGTAGTCTGTGATGTTGCCGATTCAGGAGCAAGGGACGCTGAGATGGAATTTATTTTCACAGATGGGGAGGGCTTGTAGCTTTTATTTTGGATGATGACGATAGTCAGCACGAGGACGATGAGAACGCCAAGACCTATGAAAATTATTTTTGTGTTCATATCTTCGAAAGGGTTTGATAAATCAAACCCCTACATTTTTAATTATATTTTGACACGATACCGTTTTATTATTTTTTTACCTGATGCTAATTCGATGGTAACTTCAAGCCTCATATTGGAAATGCCTTGGTGATAGGTACAGACACTGGTGGAACAAGTACCAAAAAGCAGTTCCCGACTTGTGTTACCTGATGACACATCAACCGATCCCATGGCTCCCTGGTCAGAATCATTGCCTCGATAGGTGAGAATATAGGAGATGCTTTTAGCTTTGGATGGATTGCCGAAATAGACATTGAGTGCTCGTCTATCCCCCCTCAATTTGGGCGATACCACAACACTTCCTCCGCCTGAACCCCCCCTACTACTTCGAGCAGGAGATGAAAAACGGGGTAACAGTTTGGCCTCAACAGGAAGGACGAGGAATAAGGTAATGAGGAGAATGGCGAATAGTTTCTTTGACATAGATATATTATAGCAAATAATAAAATAGTCAAATAAACAAATAGACAAATCCACAAATACTACAAATCAAACTCTAAACATTAAACTTTAAAAAAATTAATAAATTATGAAGATCTCGAGGAAAGAAGGAATGCGGAGAGGTAGGAGGTGGCGACGAGGGCGGAGAAGATGATGTTGGTCCACATGAGATACATGAGAGTTTTGGGAATGAAGAAAAGAGTAATTAAGTAGAGAGGAAGAAGGATGGCAAGGATGAGGGCGTAGCGGCTTTTTTTTGCGAGAAAGTACGTGTTTAAAAAACTGATGGCGGCATAAAACATACCGAAGATAGCGGCGAGTCCCAAATAAGGCACCACTTCCAAAAAAGTATTCCCAAACAGCGAAGAGATAAAAAAAGTGCCCAGGTAAGTGTATCCCATATAACCCACCACACCAACCAATGCTAAGACGCCAAGAGTAATCAAAAGCACTCGGTCCTGCAAATATTTTTTAGAATTGCCTGCAAAAAAAATAAAGGAAATCTGAGTGAGAGGAGCTACCACATACAGAATAATTTTTGCAAATAATGCCCACGAACTGTAAATCCCCGTATCAGCCGATGAAAAGAATTTCTTTACAAACATCACGTCTACATTACTGAGCATGGTGAAGGAAAGAACGGAAAAGAGAGTGATAATAAACTGGCTTCCGGTTAAAAACCGGTGGAGTTTTGATACGGTTGATGAAGAACGTCGATAGACATAGTTACGAAGCAGATTTGAGAGTATGAAATAGGAAAGTGCCAGGATAAAGACGCTTGCACAAAATTGAAAAATCAACACTTCATTCAGCGCTCCCCACTTGAGGACAGGGATCGCAATACTTGCGAGTTTGAACACAACACTTGCAAACCCAAGAAGAGAAAAAAGAAAAAAGAGCTTGAGACCCTGATAAACAGATAAATAAAAACTTGAGACCAAGCTTAAAACGACTGCGGGGATGAGAAGGTAGGATACGACCGGTGACAGATTGGTAATCTGGCTGATGAAGGGTATTCCCAGGAAGCTCAATCCGATGAAAGGAAGAAGGCGAAACAGTATGTGTTTGAATTGAGTAGCAAAGGAATTGGCGTATGCATAAGGGTTTGCTGAGTGGGAACTAATTCGTTGGATAATAATATTTGAAAACACAACCATGGGGACAGAAAAAAACGCAATGTAGGAATAAAAAGCTATTAATTCACCGTAACCCGAGGGGCCAAGGACGCGTGCGGCAAAAAAATTAAAGACATAATTGAGAGCATTGGCCAAAAAAGCTGAAAGGGTTAATAAAATCCCACCCTGGACATATTCGTTGGACCAATAAAGTTTGATGTGACGGCGCATGAGAGAATTATACTAGATTAACGAATTAACGAATTAACGGGTTAACGAATTAATAGGAAAAGGATTTGGTACAATGGAGAGAATGAGTGCTATTTCTTTCCAAAAAGTACATAAATATTTCTATTTTCAACATCAGAAAACGGTAAAAGAGTTGGTGCAGGCTCTGTTTAAGAGACAAAAAACACTTGAACGGGTCCATGCATTGAACGATGTATCGTTTAACATTAATGCCGGAGAAACGGTCGGCATCATCGGAAAAAACGGAGCAGGGAAATCTACATTATTAAAGCTCATCGCCGGTGTGTCATCACCAACCGAAGGGAACATCGTCATTGAGGGAAAAGTTGCTCCGCTCATTGAACTGGGTGCAGGGTTTCATTATGAACTCACGGGGCGAGAAAATATATTTTTAAACGGAGTCATCATGGGGCTCAAGGAAAAATATATCCAAAAAAAATTTCATGAAATTGTGGCTTTTGCCGAAGTAAAAGAATTTATTGATACTCCTCTCAAATATTATTCCTCGGGTATGCAGATGCGGCTTGCATTTGCGGTTGCAGTATATACGAATCCGGAAATACTTCTTGTGGACGAAATTTTAGCAGTCGGAGATGAAGGATTTCAAAAAAAATGTCTGGATAAAATGAATGAGTTCAAGAAAAATGGGACAACCATCGTCTACGTCTCCCACGCCATGAATACCGTTGCGGAGTTTTGTGAAAGAGTGATTTACTTAGAACATGGAAGGGTGAAGTATGATGGGGAAGCAAAAGAGGGAGTTGGGATGTATAGAAATGAATTCACAAATAAACAAATAATCAAATAAATAAATAAATAAGCAAATGATTAAATAAACAAATTATGATTATCATAAAACACTGGGAGTTGATAAAACACCTCACCCAAAAGGAAATAAAGGCGCGGTATAAGCAGTCTTTCTTGGGATTTTTTTGGGTGGTCTTAAGTCCTTTTTTTCAGATGCTTATCATGAGCTTTATCTTCTCCAAAGTCATGCGGGTGAATGATCTGGGGGTCCCCTACCCTGTCTATCTGTACGCCGGTCTTCTTCCTTGGTTGTTCTTTGGCAATTCTTTGCAGAATGCGACCGAGGAACTGGTTGAAAACGCGTCACTCATAAAAAAAATCTATTTTCCCCGGGAGATACTCGTCCTTTCCGCGCTGTTGGCCAAGACGTTTGATTTTGCACTCTCAACTCTCATATTTCTCCTTCTCATGATGTGGTATCGGATTCCTTTTACTCCTTATATGTTATTATTTCTTCCTCTTTTTGCATTGCAATTCTTGTTTACCTACGGTGTGTCTCTCTTTCTTGCCGCGACGAACTTGTTTTATCGAGACGTTCGCTATTTGCTCAGTTTAGTTATAACCCTTTGGTTTTATTTGACTCCGGTTATCTACGCTACCGAATTCTTCCCCCCCGAGTACCGTTGGATTTTCCAGGTAAACCCGATGTCTGTATTTATCAATGCGTATCGGCAAATATTGCTGACAAATGGCTGGCCTAATTTCCCGAGTCTTGCAATTGGCGTATTGGTAAGCGTGGTTATTTTTGCATTTTCACTGCAAATCTTCAGAAAGCTTGAGGGAATGTTTGCGGATGTGGCCTGAATTTGATATAGTAACCTTCGATGAAAGCCTCAACACTCACGTATAAAATAAAAGAGAAGCGTTTTGAAGTGTGGCAGATGAAAGATAAGCTTTTCTTGAATGATGGGCAGATATTTCGAACCATCTGGAATGAAATACGATTTATTTATGATGACTTTGAAACTTTTGTATTTCGAAACAATGCGAACATAAAACAGAGTGAATTAGAAGCATTGATTTTATATCTCCGTCACTTACAACGATTATCCCGATCGCCTTTTATCTTCTTTGTATGGTTTGTGAGAGTGATGATTCTGATCAAGTCAAAACTTAAAATTCTCGGACAGAAAAATACATTACAAGGAGAAGTTACTTCGTCCATGAAGCGAGGACATGTTCGCAAGATGGACATCATAATTTGCAGTGATGCAAGATTTGACGAAAGACCTCGAAAGGCGACCTACCTTGCTCGGGAACTTGCCAACCGAGGTCACCGTATTTTTTATATTGAACCAAGATTTGTCACAGACGGTCAACGATATGTATTTGAGAAACGCGATGAGAATATATATGCAGTCAACTTATTTGCATCGAAAGAGTTTGATATCTCTTTTCATAAGATATCAATAAAAGAATTAAAGAAGATTGTGAGATCGTTTAACTCATTTTATAAAAAGATTGGTTTTTTCAAGCACACTTCAGTATTGATAGGTCACGCATTCTGGAAAAAAATACTCTTCTCTTGTAAATATCCGAAAGAAATAATTCCCGAAGAAACAGGGACCGACTATAACCATTTTGCGCCTGCCTCGGTAAAAACGGATACCTGCGCTGTGGGTTTATGTTGGATAAAGCAACCAGTTCTCGGTTTACTTGGCGGGTCAGACAGTAATATTGATCCGAAACTTCTTGATGCAATTGCGACGGTATTTTCAACCTCCTCAATTGTGATTGAGGGGAGAATTGAGTCGAAGAAACTCATCGATGTGGCAAAAAAGCATCAAAATATTTTTCCGGTAGGGGAAAAATCCTACTCCATGTTACCCAAATTTCTTCAGACATATGATGTCTGCATCATGCCCTATCTGAAAGGTGCTTCAAAATCAGACCCTCAGGAACTGTATGATTATTTATCAGCGGGAAAGGCGGTCGTAACTTCACACAAACCTTTTAATAAAAAAATTGCGAAATATGTTTACGTATCAAAAAATGAAGAAGAATTTATCTCAAACATAAAAAAAGCATTAAAGGAAAAAGGAAAAGTACAAGTAAAAAGAAGACAACGATTTGCCATACATCAAACTTGGGAACACCGAACAAATAAAATAGTGTATAATCCTTCTTAACGCCTAAGTATCAAGAGCGGCAGATAGACGAAAGTCTGTAAGTAACGGCTTACTAATCTGCCCGGCAACCGTCCCAGGTACCATTCGATACCTGGTTTGAACGGTGCTACATCCGTCCAGTCGTTGGGGGTTTACCCTGAGGAGCACGTTCGCCCTGCTCAGTGTAAAGGAACCGACGAAGGGAAAGATAGGCCATTATAATTTAATGGAAATACAAATATGTCGTACTTCTCTTTTACATCCGAGTCCGTGTGCGCCGGACATCCCGATAAAATTTGCGACCAAATCTCAGACGGGATACTTGATGTTGCCCTTTCCCAGGATAAGTACGCGCGTGTTGCGGTTGAGTCCCTCGTTACCAAAAACTTTGTTTGTCTTGCGGGTGAAGTAACAGTCAAGGGAAAAATGCAGTATAAAAAAATTGCCCGGGAGATCATAAAAAAATTGGGATATACTGATAAAAAATTAGGATTCACGCATCAGTCCCCCATCATAACGAAAATTCACACCCAATCTTCAGAAATCGCGCAAGGAGTTGATGCACAGGGAGCGGGAGATCAAGGGATGATGTTTGGATATGCGTGTACAGAAACCCCTTCATATATGCCTCTTCCTATCATGCTTTCCCATGAACTTGCACAAAGAATCGATGAAGTGCGCGAATCAGGGACCCTCCCCTATCTCCGCCCTGACGGAAAAACTCAGGTAAGTGTGGGATATGACAAGGGTCTTCCTAAAACCATTGAACAAGTGGTGCTTGCTGTTCCGCATAGGGAAGACATATCTTTAACTCAAGTAAAAGAGGAATTATATAAACACGTCGTGATACCGGTTCTTAAAAAATATGGATATGAAGTGACTCTTTCAGATATAATTGTGAATGGTACGGGAGTTTGGCATATTGGAGGTCCTGCCTCAGACACCGGAGTAACGGGCCGGAAGATCATCGTCGACGCCTATGGCGGCATGGCAAGGGTTGGGGGTGGCGCTTTTTCAGGAAAAGATCCAACAAAAGTGGATAGATCAGGGGCTTATGCCGCGCGGTACCTGGCAAAAAATATTGTTGCGGCGGGTTTGGCAACCCGGTGTGAAGTCCGCCTCGCTTACTTTATCGGTGCAAAAAAACCCGTTATGCAGGAGGCGGAAACATTTGGAACCGCAAAAAAATCTGAGAAAGTAATAAAGGACTTTATGAATAAAATATTGGATACTTCTGTCAAAGGAATCCTTGAAGGGTTACAGTTACGAAAACCGATATATTTTAAAACCGCAAGCTATGGACATTTTGGACGGGACTTTTTTCCATGGGAAAAAGTGATAGTTTAATATGATATAATCAACCTTTGATGAAAAGATATAGCTCACTTATTGTAACCGGTTCGATGTCATGGGATACTATCATGGACTTCCCCAGCCGCTTTATGGACTTTCTTGCGCCTGAAAAACTTCACCAGATCAATGTGTCATTCGTCGTAGATAATCTGGAAAAACAGATGGGAGGGACGGCGACGAATATTGCGTATGCGGCGAGTCAAACAGCTGCTATCTTGGCAATGACAAATCACAAATCTCAAATAACAAATCAAAAGAAAAAAATTCAAAGTTCAAATCCACAAATATCCATTTTAGGAGGAATTGGGAAGGATGGGATGGAGCATTTAAGTTTTTTCAAGAAAAATAAAATTGATACGAGAGGAATCGTCATTGATAAAAAAATATTCAGTGCGAATGGGTCAGTCATCACCGATGTAAAAGATAATCAAATTTGGGGATTTTATTATGGAGCATGTGAGAAAGGGAAGGATGTGAAGTTCGCACAGTTTGTAAAAAAAGGCAGTCTTATGGTCATATCTGCCAACCACCCCAAAGCCTTCTTGGCGGCCCAGAAATATGCGGTGAAAAATAAGGTGGATTATTTGTATGATGCAGGAATGGCTCTCACTTGGATAACAGATAACGATCTCAAACAAGGAGTTTTGAATGCGACCTATTTAATCGGAAATGATTATGAAATTGCAATAATTTTGAAACGAATAAAAATGACGGAAAAAGAGTTGGTAAAAAAAGGAATAAATATAATTACGACTTTAGGTGAAGAGGGTTGTCAGTTACAAACAGTTAAAATCGGTTTAAAACAGTTAAAAACAGCTCAGACATATCATATTCCTGCTGTGAAAGTTCACAAAGTGGTGGATCCGACGGGGGCGGGAGATGGGTTTCGGGGAGGGTTTATGGTTGCATTGGCTTGCGGGTGTGATATGATAGAGTGTTTGAAAGTGGGCAATGTGGTGGCAAGCTTTGCGATTGAAAAGTATGGAACAGTGAGCTATAAAATCAGTAAAAGTGAATTTGAAAAAAGATTGAGAACCGTTACAAGTTAACCTTGCTCCGATAATATCTTTTTTGTCTCAATTGGGGACCCCTAAATCCCCAAACTCACAAAAAAGACATTATCTTCGCAAATGTACAGAAGAAAAAATCTATGAAAAGTGATGTAAAAGATATCAACTTAGCAGGCGAGGGTAAAAAGTTAATCGAGTGGGCGGGGCGGGATATGCCGGTGTTGAAACTCATCCGCGAGCGCTTTATTAAGGAAAAAACTTTGAAAGGTGTCCGCTTGGGTGTTTGTTTACATGTGACTTCGGAGACTGCGAATCTGGTTATAACACTCAAAGCCGGAGGAGCCGAAGTATTTCTTTGCGCGAGCAATCCCCTTTCGACCAACGATGCAGTGGCCGCATCCCTCGTCAAGGATTTTAATATTCCCACTTTTGCCATAAAAGGAGAAGATGGTAAGACATACTACAAACACTTAAACATGGTATTGGATGAAAAGCCAAACCAAACCATGGATGATGGAGCTGATCTCGTCGGACTTATTCATAGCAAAAGAAAAGAGCTTCTCAAAGTAGTTGTAGGATCAACTGAGGAAACGACCACAGGAGTCATCCGCCTTCGGGCAATGGAAAAAGATCATGCTTTAAAAATTCCCGTGGTCGCAGTGAATGATAATCTGACAAAGCATTTATTTGATAATAGATATGGAACAGGACAGTCAACCATAGATGGGATAATCCGTGCAACAAACATTCTTCTTGCAGGTCGCACATTTGTCGTTGCGGGTTACGGATGGTGCGGACGGGGTTTGGCAAGTCGCGCACGGGGAATGGGAGCTCATGTAGTGGTAACCGAGATTGATCCGGTGAAAGCTCTTGAGGCACGCATGGATGGATTTGTGGTTGA
>CAYINK010000010.1:0-15484 GCA_964364765.1 uncultured Gammaproteobacteria bacterium | reverse complement strand
AACGCAAAGGCCCTTATCATGATGCAGGAGGAGGATTTCGGATATACTGCCCTTGAAGCGCAGGTTTTCGGATGTCCGGTACTCGCCTTTGGCGAGGGGGGAGTTCTTGAGACGGTGATTGAGGGAAAGACAGGTATTTTTTTCTCCCGTCAGACGCCGGACGCTCTCGTGGCTACGCTTGAAAGATTTGATAAAATATCATACAATTTTAAACGCAACATGCAGATCTTAGGCTACAACCAGGCCCTTAGATTTGGAAAAGAGGTATTTATTACGAAGTTTAAACATATATTATGAAAGCAATCATTTTTGCAGGAGGAACGGGTACGCGACTTTGGCCTTTATCACGGAAAAAATCCCCCAAACAGTTTGAAAAACTGGTGGGTGACAAATCAACTTTACAGCTTGCGGTTGAGCGCCTTTCTCCCGATTTTTCTCCTCAGGATATATTCATATCAACTAACATTCTTTATATCGATACCATTCGCAAACAACTTCCCCAGATTCCTGAGGAGAATTATTTTCTTGAACCTGAAAAGAAGGATGTTGCCCCCGCAATAGCCCTTGTGATGGGAACGTTATACCGAAAATTTCCTCATGAGCCGGTTGCCATATTGTGGAGCGACCATCTGGTAAAAAAGGTGTTACTTTTCAAAAAAATACTGGGTGCCGCAGGGGAGTATATTCAAAAAAATCCGGAGAACATCATTTTTATTGCACATAAACCCCGGTATGAAAGTACCAACCTGGGATACATTCACACAGGTAAAGTTGCCCACACATTTCACGGGCTCGACATTTTGTCATTTGAAGGGTTTAAGTACCGGCCGGATGCGGCAACAGTCAAAAAATTTTTCAAGGCAGGGAATTATGCGTGGAATTTGGGATATTTTGTAACCAGTCCGGCATTTATCTATGAATCTTTCAAACGTCTGGTCCCCAATGTGTATAAAAATACGGAAAAAATACTTTCCCATCTGGGGAAAAAGGATTATACATCCGTTTTGAAAAAGCAGTATGGACGTGTTGAAGGTATTAATTTTGACAATGCCATATTGGAGAACTTGGATAAGAAAAATGCGCTGGTTATCGTTGAAGATATCGGGTGGAGTGATATAGGTGCATGGGAGGCGTTAAAGGAAGCCCTTGAACAGTACCCCTATGAGAACATTATCCGGGGGAGGGCGTATCTTGAACACGTCCGCGACTCCCTTATTTATAACTATGACGAAAAAAAACTCATTGTAGGCATAGACCTTGATGGACATATTATCGTGAATACCCATGATGTGATTTTAATTGCCAAAAAGTCATCTGTTTCCAAGATAAAGACCCTCGTTGAAAATTTTGAAGGGACTGAAAACGAAGATCTCATTTGAAATCATGTACAAGATATATTTTAAAAGGGTATTTGATATCTTCACTTCCTCCATCCTCCTTGTTTTCTTTTTACCTGTGTGCCTGATGGTGACAGTTGCCATAAGGCTTGATTCGTCCGGCCCCGTATTTGCCGATGTTCCCGAGCGGGTTGGCCAGAGGGGCAGAAAGTTTAAAATGTATAAGTTCAGATCGATGATTCAAAACGCACATCTCCTCCTTCGCACGGACCGCCGTTTTAAAGAGCTGTATGAGGAATATAAAAAAGGAAGTTACAAACTCAAAAATGATCCCCGTATTACCCGCGTGGGAAAATTTATCCGCAAACATTCTCTTGATGAGATACCTCAGCTCCTCAATGTACTTCGGGGAGAAATGAGCTTGGTTGGGCCGCGGGCGTACTATCCTGACGAGCTTGAAAATCAGCAAAAAGAACATCCAAATACAAAAAAATATGTTTCAGACGCCTTATCAGTCAAACCCGGCATTACCGGTTTGTGGCAGGTTACAGGCCGGTCTGAAATCAATTTTGATAAACGCATTGCAATAGATGCCAGATACGTGCATAATATATCATTAGGGGAGGATCTCAAAATAATATTACAGACTCCTCTGGTAATGATTACCGGTCGCGGGGCTATATGAAAAAATCTATACTCGTATTTTTTTTCCTCTTTATCATTGCCGTTGTTGGCTTTCTTTATTTTGTTGCTTACGTACCTGCCATGAAAATAAAGGCAAAAGGCAACGCCGTACTGAGCGCGGCCCGCGATATGAAACAGGTATTTTCAAAAAATGACATAGACCTTCTTAACTCCAAGATGAAGGGTTTTGTCCAAACCTATACCGACTTTGAAAACGAATCAAAGACAGTCTATTGGGCTTCATTTATCCCCTATGTTGCCGATTTCAAACGAGGGGTTGAGGCAGGGGGCTACGTCATCAAGGCAGGGGAGGATGCTATTGCCGCAATCACCCCTTATGCCGACCTCATAGGTTTTAAAAAAGGACAAAGTTCATTTGTAGAAAAATCAACCGAAGGGAGATTGCAGACTGCTATTTTGACTCTTGACAAGGTGTTGGGAAAAATTGATTCAATCTCGGACAATATTAAAATTGCGGGGGAAAAAATAGATCAAATTGATCCTCACCTCTATCCGGAAAAAATCGGTAAGACTGAAATAAGAAGTCAAATTACCAACATAAAGGACCAGTTCACTGGCATGGCATCGTTGTTTGTTGACGCAAAACCTCTGCTCAAGAATATTCCTACCATCTTTGGAGCAAAAAAAGAGAAAACATACCTCCTTCTGTTCCAAAATGATAAAGAGAGAAGAGCAACGGGGGGTTTTTTGACGGCATTTGCTGTTTTTAAGTTGAGAAACGGAAAAATAACCATTGACCGTTCTGATGATATTTACGCGCTTGATGCAACCATCAACGACCGTCCAAAAGTTCCATCTGAAATATTAACTTACCACAAAGGAGTTAATACCTTCTGGATCCGGGACAGCAATCTATCACCTGACCTCGTCAAGTCAGTCGAGATTTTCAACAGCCTTTATAAAAAAAGCGGTGCACGGGTAAACTATGACGGCATTATTTTTCTTGATTCAAAAATACTGGTCGATATGTTGACGATCTTTGGAGATACGCAAGCATACGGGGTCAATTTTTCCGCCGAAATCAATAAAAACTGCAACTGTCCTCAGGTTCTTTGGAAGCTCTTCAACATCGTCGGGGAAGAGGTGGGTTATCAAAAAGAAAACAGAAAAGGAATCTTAGGGAGCTTGATGTATGAATTATTCTACAAAGCAATCGGCTTTTCCCCTTCAAAATACTGGGGTACCTTAGTTCAGATGATGTTCCGCAATCTGGAAGAAAAACACATTCTTCTCTATTTTACCGATGCAGAAATCCAGCAATCCATTGAAAAACTCAATTTTGCAGGACGAATCCGTGAGTATAACGGAGACTTTCTCCATGTAAATAACGTCAATTTTGCAGGCGCAAAATCCAATCTTTTTGTAACTGAGACAATAACATCCCATGCAACAGACGATAACGGCAAATTGAAAAGAGAAGTTACCGTCGAATATAAAAATCCCGCCCCTGCCTCAAACTGCAACAGAAACCAAGAACGGATTCTTTGTCTGAACGCAATACTCCGTAACTGGGTACGAGTCTATGTTCCGGCAGGATCGAAGCTCGTCGAATTCAAAGGCTCAACCAAACAGGTAAAAACATATGACGAACTAGGAAAAACAGTGTTTGAAGGATTTCTCGAGGTACCAACGGAGGGATTTGCGAAAATTATCGTCACCTATACTCTACCTGATAAAATTCAGTCGCAAAATTATAAGCTCTATGTACAAAAGCAACCGGGTGTGATCAGTCAAAAGCTGAAAGTTGACTTGAATGGTAAGATGCTGTTTAACGGCGATCAAGTGAAAGACGTGGAGATAAAAAATTAGCTTTATGCAAAGGCATCTTAAAACTGAGGCGGTGGTGCTCAAAAGGAAGTATCTTTTGAATCGGGACGCCTTCATAACCCTCTTTACCCAAGAGGAAGGAAAGATAACTGCAACCGCAAAGGGGGTACGAAGCATGGTGAGCCGTCGGATTTCATCTCTCATGACGGGCAATCTCATCAGGGTAGTTTTATACCGCAGGCTGGATCATTACTATCTTCAAAGCGCGGAGATTATCTCTCTTTTTTCACAAATAAAGAAAGATACCCATCTACAAAAAGAACTCTACTTTTTTTTGTATATTCTTGATCAACTACTTCCCGAGAGGGCACGGGAAGACGCAGTCTATACATTATTAAAAAAATTTCTCATTGAACTTTCCAAAAATAACTTTTCCCGTGTCAGAACAGCCTATTATTGTAATAAACTTCTTGAGCTTTTTGGGTATAGTTCCCATTCGGAGACCCTGCCTGAGGTTGTGCAAAAGATTGAGGAGATAACGGGTAAAAAAATCCCCCCGTTTATTATATAATTAGACATGGATGACATTATTGCATTGTGTAAAAGGCGTGGGTTCATTTATCCTTCTTCAGAGATATACGGCGGGTTTTCAGGCGTCTATGACTATGGACATTACGGAACCTTGCTTAAAAACAATATTCAGGATGCCTGGTGGAAAGAAATGGTGCTTTATAGAAAAGATGTAATTGGGCTTGATTCAGGTATTTTCATGCATCCGACTACTTGGAAAGCGAGTGGACACGTAGATAGTTTTAGTGACCCGCAAATTGATTGTAAGAATTGCAAAAACAGAATGAGAGCAGATCATTACTTAGAAAAATTTGGTCACGACGTTGACAGAGTTCCCCTTACTAAAGTAAATAAGATTCTTGATGAGCTACGAAAACAAAAAAAACTTCATTGTGACAAATGTGGTAGTGAAAATCTCACTGAGGCACGAGACTTTAATCTTCTGGTCCAAACAAACTTTGGTTCACCGATAGGGAAGCTTCAAAATCTCCCAGATGAAGATGTGGTTTATCCTCGTGGAGAAACCTGTCAAGGGATCTACTTAAACTACAAAAACGTTATTGACTCTATGAGAATTAAGCCTCCGTTTGGTATTGCTCAGGTTGGGAAAGCATTTCGAAATGAAATAGTAGTCAAGCAGTTTATTTTTCGTACACGAGAGTTTGAACAAATGGAAATGCAGTATTTTTTACACCCAAATGACATGGATCAGAAATTTGAGTATTGGAAAGAAGAGCGGATGAACTGGTATTTAAAAGTATTACAGATTCCTCAAGAAAAACTCCGGTTTAAGAAACATGAAAAATTAGTCCATTATGCAAAAGCGGCCTATGATATTCAATATCGATTTAATTGTTTTGATAAATATGATGAGATTGAGGGAATACATCAGCGTGGCGATTGGGATTTAAACAGACATGGGCAGTTTAGTGGCCAGAAACTTGACTATCTCAATCCAGTGACAAAAGAAAGGTTTATCCCCCATATTATGGAAACATCGGTCGGACTGAATCGTTTAGTACTTATGGTATTGGATATGGCATATACTAAAGAAGATTTGGGTGATGGTAAAAGTAGAGTTATACTTAAATTACCTACAGGAATTGCACCGGTAAAAGTAGCAATATTCCCTTTACAGAAAGATGAAAAATTGAGAAAGCTAGCTGAAGATTTATATGTCAATATGCGTAAATTGTTTGTCACGGAGTTTGATGATGCGGGAAATATAGGTAAAATGTATCGACGGCAGGATGAGATAGGGACACCATTTTGTGTCACAGTGGACTACCAGTCACTTGAAGATCGGATGGTTACGGTACGTGAGCGTGACTCGATGAAACAGAAGAGAGTTCGTCTTGACAGAATATCCGCATTTATGAAGAAAAAGTTATCAATTTAATTTTTTTATATGCATTTACTAACTTCGAAAAAAAACCTGCTGATTGGCGGAATGGTTATATTGGTTGTGGGCGCTGTTTCTTATTATTTTGTTATACCGAAAAACGGCCAGAATGAAAACGCGCCAAAAAGAAACAACGTTTTAAATCAGGGTGAAAATGTAGCGCCGACGGTCGACGCATCAGTTAAGGTACAACTTACATCCGGCGTGGGGAAGAAAGACGCAGAATTAAAGGTGGACGCAGTCCCCCCCGGGACGCAGACGGTTGAATATGAGCTGTCTTACCAGGAAAAAGAAAAGGGCCTGCAGGGCGTTTTGGGTACGGTGACACTGGATGAAAACCAAACTGAATTTGATAAGCAGATTACTCTGGGGACTTGTTCTTCGGGAAGATGTGTATATCATGAGGTGGTAGGGAAGGTAAAGGCGACATTGAAATTTAGCGGTTCATATGGGGATAAAATATTTGAAAAAGAATATGAAATGTAAGCCTTGATGATATATACTTACTTGAAGAGTTTAATTTTCAATTTGAAATTTAAAATTTGAAATCAATGTCAAATTCTTCAATGTTTAACTCTTTAAACATTTAACATTTAAATTTGATTTAAAATTTCTAATTTTAAATTATAAATTAGTAAAATTTATAAAGGGGAGGTGATATTGTATGCCCAATATTCAATCTGCGAAGAAGAAAATGAGAAAAGACGTGAAACGTACGAAGCACAACGCTTTTTATGTACAAGCGATGCAAAAAGCGATAAAATTAATAACGAAACTCAAAGGTGAGGAGAGAACGCCGGATAAGACCAAAAAAACGATCTCCATCATCGATCGCTCTGTAAAAAGAAAGCTGATCCACAAAAATAAAGCCGCCAGACTCAAATCAAGAGTTATGAAATTATCGAATGTAAAAAAATGAAATATCAGATAAACCTTCTCAAAGAAAAAGAAAAGGATATTTCAGGCAAGATCATCTATTTTGCACTTCATTATTTGAGGTATATTCTTGTGGTGACTCAAATTGTGGTGATTGTCGTCTTTTTTTACCGCTTTAAAATTGACCAGGAGGTGATTGACCTGCGCGATGAGCTAAAACAAAAACAAGAGATCGTCCAGGTATCAAATCCTTTATTGAAAGAAGCTCAAGCTATCGACCTGAAGACGAGGGAAATTAAAGACATATTAGACAAGCAAAGCTCCTTTCAACAGATGCTTAGCTATTTTTTGAGTGTATTTCCCAACAAGATGAGAGTGACCCACATGGTCATAAATGAAAAAGGAATGGAATTTGAGGGAATATCCGAAGATTCTGCCATTATCAAGATATTCCTGGATAAGTTAAAAGCGGATAATGCATTCAAGACAATCGATTTAGGGAGCATAAGGCGCGAGGAAGATGGCTTCCGCACCCCGTTTAAACTGTATAATTTTTTACCAAAATAATAAGAAGAAATGGACAAAGAATCTTTAATCAAAAAAATTACTTCAAAAAAGGCAAAAGATTATACTTATGCTATTATCTTTTTTCTTATCTTTTCTTTTTTTATTTTTTTTGTCATCAGACCCAATTTGATAAATGTGTTTTCTCTTCAGGAAGAGCTGGGAAAATTACAGATTATGGATATAGGATATGAAAATGTCATTAAAAAAATTATTAACATCCAGACATTTCTTGAGACAAACAGAAGCGATTTGTATCTGTTAGATCAAGCTATATCATCTACTCCCCAGATAAATAAACTTGTGCAGGATATTGAAGCCGCCGCCTCCGCATCAGGAATCATAGTAACTCAGATTAATATCAGCAAAATTGACCTGAAAGACAAAACCGTGCGGACAAAAAAGAATATTCTTACTGTCAACATCGCAACGCATACGGGTTTTGAGGAAGCGAGGGAATTTGTGAACAATTTGATAATCGAACGGCGTTTAAAAACACTCAAAAGCATCACGTTGGATCGAAGTGAAAAAAGCTCTTCGTCAAGTGCTGAGCTGGATATTAAAATTGATCTGGAAGGGTATTATCTATGAAAAGAACTGAAGTATTAGTATTTTCCATCGCGGTATTTCTCACCATCGTTGCGTGGGTTGTGATAGATATCTACCACATACAGGAAAAAATAAATATGCAGATAGGATTTAAACCCGTTGAAGTCCCAAACTATCAGATGGATCAAAAGGTAATAGAAATTTTGAAGCAAAAGGTGGAATAATCATGATCTACAGCAAACTATATCTTCAAAAAAAATCATCCCTTATCTCCTTGTTTGTTGTGTGGGGCATCTGCTTATTATTCTTAGTTCTCGTCATCAGGTCACAAAAAACTTCTTTTCAAGCACCGGTCATAAGCGAGACATTAAAAAGGCGTGAAATTGTGAATTTAACCTCAAATCAGATAGGCATTTTTTGGGAATCAAAAAGTGTTGAAAGCGGCTGGGTGCGGTACGGAGAAAAAGAGGAAGAGTTGGATAAAGTGGCGTATGATGAACGTGATTTGGCACCCGCAACACAAGCATATACCTATCACTATGCGGTACTTAAAAATCTCAAAGCAAACACGGATTATTATTATCAAATAGTGAATAGTAAAGGTGCGTATGCTGATAACCGAAACAAACCTTTTTTTATGAAAACACCACAATATAATTCACAAAAATATAGCTTCAAACCGGCCTACGGAAAAGCTACACTTGGCAGTGGGTTACCCGCCAGGAACATATTTGTGTTGTTACAGATAGAAGATAAGAGACCTTTGCTTGTTCTCACGAAGGAGACGGGGGAATGGCTTATTCCACTCCACATACTTGTGGACCGGATGAGCGGGAAAATCGTATCAGATATCTCGGACAAACTCAAAGTTGAGATTGAATATTTAGGAGAAGGAAACCAAAGCTCGATAGTTACAACAACCCTTGCAGGTATAGTCCCCATGCAACAAACCATTGTGTTGGGAAAAAATTACAGCTTACTTGCAAAAGGGGAAGTGCTCTCGGCAACTGACAAGGAAAGTTCAAGCGTAAAACCCGCATTTTTTGTCAGTTATCCGGTTGAAAATGCCATCATACCCGCTTCGCGCCCTCTCATAAATGGAGGCGGCATACCGGGGAATGATGTATTCGTCTTTATCAATTCAAAGCCGCAGTTTGCATTCAGAACGACTATAGATAAAAATGGAAAGTGGCGAGTGTTGCCCGATACTCCGATGAGTGCAGGGACCTATATTGCCTCAGTCACTTCTAAGGATGAAAGAGGCGGGAAGGTCACGGTACAGCGGAATTTTACCATTGCAAAAAGTGGAGAACAGGTCTTGGGAGTTGCAACGGGTGAACCTACTTTGGTACCAACCGCAACCATTGTTCCAACGGTCGTGCCAACCTCATCTCAGACAACGGTGACTCCCACCGTTGCTTTATCAATTACCCCATCACCTACATTGACAGTATCCATAACACCAACAACAAGCATGACCTATCCGACTGTCCAACCATCACCTCAAACTCCCCCCCGCTCTGGTGGAAGTTCCTTTATGCCTATTTTTGCAAGTTTTTCCCTCATTATTATAGGCGTTGGTCTCATGCTTGTTTTTTAAAATCAATTTTATTAACATGAATATATGGGTGGAATAATAGATTTTTTACTTTCGGTAAATAAAATAAGCCTGGTGGCGTTTTTGGGCGTCTTGGGATTTCTTGTATATGAAATATCTATACTCCGCAACGAACGACTCAAAAAACAAAAACCTGTACTTCCGCAGTTTAATACAACAAGCATAGTTAACACGGCAGTCATGCAACAACAAGCGGCGGCTGTAGTTGAATTGCCAAAGAAAGTGGAACAGGTAAAACAGACAAAAATATCGCCGCTTCTCATCACCATTCTTATCCTCACCGCCCTTTTTTTTATTGGATTCATCATTTATATGATATTTTCGAATACATCCAATAAAAAGGTGGAAAGTGATACACCGAAGATTGTCATTCAGGAGATTTCTTCTCCCGGACTCAAGGTATTTACCAATGCATGGATTGAAATCAATGAAAACGAAACAGGCAAGATGTTAAAGCCGGGGATGAAAGTATACATAGGCATCCAAACTATTGATGAGGCGGATATCGACCGTGCACGCATAAAAATTAACGAAAAAGACTGGAATGTAGCTCATATTACCAGTCAATTTAATAAAGATAAAAAAGTGTATTATAGAGAGTACACCGTTGCCTCAAGTGAATCTAAATTAAAAATTGACGCCCAGCTTCATTCCGAGACTGACGGCTGGTTGGGGGATTGATATGAAGAAAAGTAACATTACGACAATTATCCTGTTGGTTATGACCTTCGGTCTTGTGGGGGCTATAGCGTATTTCAGCATGCTTCTAAACAACAAAAGCGGAACTGCCGTAACACAAATAAAAAAAACAAAAGCAAGCGCTCAGACATATCATAAACTACTTGCATTAAATGAAGTGCCGGGAGGAGGTACCGTTATTCCAACTGAAGCAGTAAACGTTGATGCATCACCGACACAGGCAGTCTCAAATCCGACTGGGCAACCATCTTCATCACCAGCACCCATTCTCCTTGCACAGAACAATGTAACCCCATCTGTTGCTCTTTCACCGACTGTTTTACCAACCATCGCATCAACTATTGTACCAACCCCCACAAACATTCCACCTACTCCCACAAAAGTACCAACACCCACCGTGGCGCTTCTTGTATATCGTACCACCACCATTACCCCGACTCTTATTCCAGTTGCAAATACCGGAGGTGAACAAACGAAGGTTTCACCGACTATGACTATAACTCCATCTAAAGCACTGGCAGTCACAAAACTTCCAGATAATAAACTTCCCGAGACGGGGTGGGTACAGTTGAGCACAATATTATTTATTGTGGCGACGACGACGGTGTTTATTTCCTTCTTATTTTAAGAATGTTCAATAATATGCAAGAAACGGTAGGGATCAAGAGATGCTCCCCCTATCAAAAAACCTTCAATTTCATCTGAAACAACATACTCTTTTATATTGTTTTCGTTTACACTGCCACCATAGATGAAATGTGAGTTAGGCAAATTAAGCATTTTTTTGAATTTAAGAATATCGGCAAGTGATTTGAAATTACCTTTTCCATCACCGCTACTTATAGACTCAGGCGGTTCCCAACAAATAAATTCAATTAAAGGAGAAATTATACCGTCAAGATTATTTATGCAATAAAATGGTTTAATTCCATATTTATTTGCCAACTGTAATTTTAATGAAGTCATTTGTTCATTTTCATGGAAGTTTTTTTTTCTTTCACTGTGGCCGATGATTGCAAACTGAATGAGTCCTTGTAAATTAAGGGCAGTAGTTTCACCTGTGTAAGTACCTTTTTCAACTGAAGAAATATCCTGGGCACCTAAAAAAATGTTTCTAAATCCTTCTAGCTTTTGCTTGATGGGATACAAGTGAGGAAAAGGAGGACAAATGACAACAGATATTTCCTGTTCTATTTTTTTCTTCAATGTTTGGTTTTTTTGTAATTCAATTATAAATATTTTAATCCACTGGAGTGATTCGTCCAGGGTATTATTCGCTTTCCAGTTTCCAATAACGTATTTCATGCTCTATAATTATAGCTCATGTCAGATGATATCTTCAAGGGATTAAACAAGCAACAGATAGAGGCAGTGTCATATATCGATGGTCCGTCCATCATCCTCGCAGGTGCCGGGTCCGGTAAAACAAGGGTATTGATCCATAAAGTTATTAATCTTACCACCCATCACAAAGTGGATCCCCGTGAGATCCTCATGATTACGTTTACTAATAAGGCCGCGGGGGAAATGAAGCGAAGAATTGCACTGACTCAAAAAAAGAGTTTGGGATATGTGGGAACGTTTCATTCATTTTGCGCACTCATTCTGAGAAAAGACGGGATACATGTGGGACTTAATCGGAATTTTGTCATCTATGATGATGATGATCAAACCTCACTCATGAAAACAATTCTCAAAGAAAAGGAAATTAAAAAATTCACGCCCTCATTTATTTTGAATAGAATTTCTGCTACGAAAAATCAACTCATTACTCCGGATCGATATTTAAAATTATTCTCTGATTACTCGGCAACTCAAGTGTTTGAACTGTACACAGAGTATGAAAAAAGATTGAAAAAAAACAGCGCAGTTGATTTTGATGATCTTATCATGAAAGTTACCCAGCTATTTATTAAATACCCCTCGATTCTCAAAAAATACCAGGAGCAATATCAATATATTTTTGTTGATGAATTTCAAGACACCAATTATGCACAATATACATTAACACGTCTGCTTGGAGAGGCGCATCATAATGTCACCGCGGTGGGTGATTTCTCGCAAAGTATTTATTCATGGCGGGGGGCTGACATACGGAACTTAGAAAAATTTGAAAGTGATTTTCCTGGCTGTAAGACGTTTCATCTCGAGCAAAACTATCGGTCTTCTCAAAAGATTCTCGATTTTGCGTATAAAGTAATTGCTGAAAACGAAGGGCATCCCATACTCAAATTATTTACTGAAAATCACAGCGGGGAGGATATACCCATCTATGAAGCGCGGGATGAGGAGGATGAAGCGTTTTATGTATCAAGTGAAATAGAAAGATTAAAAGACAGTTGTCCCTATGAAAAAATTGCAGTTTTATACCGGACGAATGCCCAATCTCGCGCAATCGAGGAGTCCTTTTTGCATTATAGTATCCCCTATTTACTAATTGGCGGCACCCGATTTTATGAACGGAGAGAAGTGAAAGACGTACTCTCCTATTTGAGATTGCTTATCAATCCGCTTGATGAGCTTGCCAGGGAGCGCATTCTCAAAATCGGAAAACGGAAATGGGATTTGTTCAAAAGTGCGTATGATGAGCTTAAAACCAATATGGAGGAGAAACCGACTCTGAGTCTGATGGAAAGTGTTTTTGAAAAGACGGGATATCTGGATCAATACAGCGCAGATGATGAAGAAGATTACGCGCGACTTGAAAATATCAAAGAATTGAAATCGGTCGCAAGCAATTTCTCCCACATTACCGAATTTCTCCAGCAGGTGGCGCTTGTTGAATCGGAATATTCGGAGGGGGAGAAAAAAAGAAAAGCTCATGAAGGAGTAAGACTTATGACCTTGCATCAGGCAAAAGGGTTGGAGTTTGCGATTGTCTTTATTGTAGGCGTGGAGGAGGGGATACTGCCCCACTCAAGGGCAACGGAGGATTATTTCCAAATGGAGGAGGAGCGGAGGCTTTTTTATGTAGGCATTACCCGCGCGCAGGATAAACTACATATAAGTTATGCAAAGAGGAGGTTTTTGTATGGGAGGAGGGGAGAGGGGGTTAAGTCGAGGTTTTTGGGAGAGGATGGGGACAAAATTGATTGGTAGTTTTGTATAATGAGTTTTGAATAGGGTAATACAAGTTTGTCATCCCCGTGAAGACGGGGATCCAGGCGTCTAGATTCCCGCCTACGCGGGAATGACAGATATGCTCATTTATCAATATGTTCAAAGATAAAACAGGCAAACAATTAACGACGTCTGAGGCGGTGGGGAAGATAGGGCATAGATTGTATAAAATCGTCGTTGAGCTGGAAGTATTTATTCTTCACATCGTTGGGTGTATTCCCATTCATTCAATTAGAAAATTATTTTATTATTTTGCGGGAATTCATATTGGACGCGGCTCAACCATCCATACCGGAGCACGTTTTTACGATCCAAAACATATTTCCATCGGCGCAGACAGCATCATCGGTGAAGAAGTTGTGTTTGATGGGAGGAATAAGATAAGCATAGGTAATCACGTCGACATCGCATCTCAAGTGATGATCTATAACAGTCAACACAATATTCACGGCGAGCATTTTGAAGCTACCTGCGAGCCAGTCACCATTGAAGACTATGTATTCATCGGTCCCCGAGCCATTATTCTTCCCGGAGTGACCGTAGGAAAAGGTGCAATTGTAGGAGCTGGCGCCGTGGTGACAAAAGACGTTGACCCGTTTACCATAGTTGGAGGAGTCCCCGCCCAAGTCATTGGAGAACGAAAAAATAAAAACCCTCATTATATCTTAGGAAGAGCCGATCTATTCCGATAGTCTTTAGAAAACAAAATGAAACATATATACAAATATCTCCTAATAACAGTGAGTGTCGGATTGATTTTAATTTCGCTATATTTAACTTTTCAACTCGATATGACCTTAAAAATTAGTAAAGGAATAGAGGAAGATGGATTTGGTAATACAAGGAATATTGAGAACGGAAAAACTTATTGGACGATTCCTTACCTTATGGAACGGGGAGTTCAATACTTATTATTTATTGGAGGAATGAGTTTAATTGGTCATGCCCTAAACATTAGAAACGAAAAAAATGAACACATTGATTCATAATGAAAAAATGGAAATAAGTAAAAAAAATAATATTAAGAATATTATATTTGTCGTCTTTATTGGTGTATGGGCAATTGATAATTTAACAAAATATGCCGGAGATATAGCCTTTGAGCTAATAGGTCAAAAAAAAATGTTTGGGGTCCTTTTTTGGGGAAATCTATTATCTTTGAATTTAATAAAAATTATTTTATCTTCTATTTTGGTTGGTTTATCGATGGTAATATATGCCTATTTATCAAGAGATAAGAGGTATTATATATACTTATTACTTGGGTTGCTTGTGGGTTTTTTTGCTCCATTAGCATTTCTAGTAATCGTCTTTTTTATATCAATTTTTCAAAATTATCAGCTTGATTGGAAAGCATTAAACTTATCTGGATTACAATCAGAATTTTATATCACTTTATTGGCAATTCAGATGATGCTAATTGCGTTATTGTCAAAATTGGGTCAATCAATCGGATTAAATCTTGATTATCTAGACGATAGAGATAAAACCGAAGGTACGATTTACGGTATAAGAAAATTTTATTGGTTTCTGATTTCATTTCCTATAAATGCGCTTCTTACCGTTGGAGTAATTGCAACGACAAGAGTATTAGCAATAACAATCAATCAAATGATAATCGGAAAATATAGTGGAGGTATTGAAGGGCTTATGAGCATATTCTTTTTCCCTATTTTTGCAGGGGTAATGATATATTGGATTATTTTGAAAGGTTTAGAAATTATTCGAAATAACAATCTTTCAAAGCTTAAAAAATTAATTATTATCACATTTTTATATATTTTAATACCAATAATTTTATTAATTTTTGTTGGGCCGAAATAGCTTTTAGCAATAAAGATAGATAAAGTATGGAAAAATTTAGTGTAACTTAGGTGAGATTTAGCATGTTGTTTTATGGAAGTGATTTTAATCAAAAGAATTCCTCGAAGTTTTACTTCGGGGTAGTACTCGAGTCATCCCCGTGAAGACGGGGATCCATGCTACAATTACAAAATTGTAGTTCTAGTCTGGATTCCCGCCTACGCGGGAATGACACTCACGAGATACCTCGCAACTCTGCTGCGGGGGGGTAATTCATTCTGGACTACTGTCTCACGGGAATGACTTACTTAAACGTCTAGGAGCCGATCAATCCTGCACCCCTACCAGATAAATTGCCTGCCAGGGTTTATAGGCTGAAAAAAACTTTTTCTCAAACATCACTTGGCCCCCCTTGGTTACTTTATAATTAAACGATGCTTTTCCACCCCAAGCGGGGAAGTCAACTTGTTTGGT
>CAYINK010000009.1:0-16617 GCA_964364765.1 uncultured Gammaproteobacteria bacterium | reverse complement strand
TTAGCCACGCAATAATTTTTTGGTTGCTTGTTCCGAAGAATTGATTATTTTTATTCAGCTCTATTAAAATCTTTTTTATTTTCTTGTCTAGGATACTTTTTTCGGCCCCTTGAAGCACTTTCATCTCCGAACCCTCCACATCAATTTTTAGAATCGCGACTTGCTTAATATTATTTTCAGTAATATATCTGTCAAGCGTTATTGAAGGAACTTTTATTCCATTATGAATTTTTTTTCTATGCATGATATGGTTTATTTCAGACTCTTTTTCAATACTTAGATATTCATGTCCATTTTTATCTGACGCAACACCATTAAATATATTTATATTTTTTATATTATTGAGACGGATATTTTCTTCAAACATTTCAATTGATTTCTTATAGGGTTCGAATGCGTATATGTGACCTTTTGTAATTATTGATGACGCAAAAAGCGAATAGTCTCCTATACATGCTCCTACGTCAATGAAAGTGTCATTGGGTTTCAAGTTTTTCAATATATAGGAGTTCCCCTCATACTCAGGCAAACCTAAATAAACGATTAGCCCTCCATATGAACTATCCGGATAGCATATACATTTCCTGTTTGGGGTGATTTGGCAGATGACGGGCAGGTGAAACATAATTTGATTAATTTTCCACCATATGACTCTAAGTAGGGTACTTAACGGTTTTCTCCGATTGAGTGGGTGGGTAAAAACAAGCTTAAGCGATTTGATAAATTGTTGCATATTCGTGATATTTATTAGGGATATTATTTCCCCACACTTTGACTATTATCCATTCAATGAGTTCCCGTGGTAACAGTATTCGATTTAATATTGCAAGTTTATCAGTTATGGGCAAATTTAACTTTAATAAGTCACTTAAGGAAAAATTACTCATCCATTCACTCGAAAGATTCCTACTTACGTTGAATATTCTTCTCAGAACCATCGGTTCCTCAAAATTATATATAAGTTTTTTACTTCCGCAAAGAACCTTTTCCATGAAATAAAAATCTCCACCGATGGGAATTGATTCATCATAACGATATCCTTCATTTCTGAATACGAGGGAAGTGTGCCAGGCAATACTGTCCTCTTTATTACGAGCACGGTACACGGATGTTGCATATTTTTCATACCGGTTTATGATTGCGGTCCCACAACCGGCATATTCTTTATTAGCCTCAAGAAATGTAACTTGTTTTTCGATTTTTTCCGGGTGCCATATATCATCGTGATCATTGATTGCAATATATTTTCCCTTTGCTAAATTAAGTAAGAGGTTTAAACCCCTATACGGACCGATGTTTTCTTTGCCCTCAATAAGGCGTACTGACGGCCCCTTTTTAACCTCGTAGGTTAAAAGTGGCCTGCTATGAAGAGCTAAAGTCCTTATTATAGGCACCGTATTGTCTGTTGAGTCGTTGTCCAGGATTAATATTTCAATATTACGATAGGTTTGGTTTAAGACTGAGGTAAGTGTGCTTTTGATAAACTTCTCGGCATTGTGAGAACATATGAGAACCGATACGAGTGGTTTATTGATATTCATTTTATTAATTTTGGCAGTGGCTTAACTTTTTTTACTTGTACCAATATGTTTGATTTGTCTATATATAGTTTATCTACGTATTCTGTGGTGACAAACCATGATATTTGCTTCTTGTCATCATTATTCATTGAGCTAAGATTGAACTTTACATATTTAAACTTAAGATCGTTTAATAACTTCATTGTGCTTCGGTCGAAATTTCTGTCTTGAAAGAATTTCTGATATTCAAGGAATTTTTTTGGTTCATATGCTGAGAAGCCGCTGAGGATCTCACAGTCATGTTCCATTGATGAAAGTAGTATGCCGGTTTTATAAGAAAGATTCTTGAGAACATCCTTATCTGATGCACGATATTCAAATGGATACTCCAGCATGGCTCCCGGATTTTTCTCGCAAACTTGTTTAATTTTTGTGTAAGCAGGCGTCCACCACATCCCCTTACTTACTTGTGCCGTCAACGGATAAAGCTCAAAAAAAAACAAAATAAAAATAATGGGTAATATCCATCTCTTTAATAATTTATTACTAAGATTTTTTTGTATTCTATCAAGTCCAAATACCGTCAAGATTCCTATTGAAAAGATAATTACAAAATACCACCGGGCCAAAGCTCGCATAATACCCGCAAAAGGAATATATTTGAGGATAAACATGTAGGGGAGAGGGGTGACTAAATATTTTCCATTCAAATTCATACGCGGGCCAAGGGAGAAAATGAAGGAAAAGAGAACAAGTAGAATGAGCCAAAGTTTTAAGATGGGTCCCCGGGTCAAGCCCGAGGATGATGAAACAGCTCTGTCATTCCCGCGAAGGCTGGGTTTACGCCCGAAGGGTGAATCCATTCTAGAATTTCCTTTTATATAGCTCGTTAACCAATAACCAATAATAATTAACGGCACAATTCCCATAAACCCTGCCATTTCACCACTTTTATGTTGATTAAATACTCCAATAATCGGTTGGAATAGGTATTTATTCAAAACTGAATCATTAAATGTGATCAATAAGTAATCGGTTATATGTGCAGAATAATTGACATACTGACCTTGCTCATAGGATGGGTGGTATAGCTGTTGCATAGAAATGTAGCCGTAAATGGAGGGGGAAGAAATGACAAGAAAAGTGATGATAATTACGCAAAACTCTTTTAATATACCTATCAGATTCTCTCGTTTAAAATCCAATAATCCTTGCACCACAAAATAGAGCATGTACATAAATAGTCCCATTATTCCCACATACACCGAACTCAAGAACTGCAATCCTAACAAGAAACCTATGAGCACGTGGTGTTTCATTTCTTTCTTAGGCGAAAAGAAAAAATAGAGAGAAAAGATGAGGGGCCAGAAGAATAGCATTTGAAAATGTCCGATCTGTGAAAAAACATAAGGGCTGAAAGCCATAAAAAAACCAAATATTACTTTTACCCATATATTTTTACTGAAACGCCCTGCAAGAAGATAAGAACTGAAGTAAATGAAGAGGTGATTTAAAATAAGAAGAATATTGAACTGTGCAATCTGTCCTTTTGCGAACCACGAAATAACAAAATTAATATACGAAGGAAAAAACATGTGCTCGGTAAATGAGAGTGAGAGAGGAAAGGGATACATTGCGTTTGTCTCATAGAGAAGGTTCAAGTCAAGATTTGCAAAGTGTCTGATATTATTTTGAATTACCCAAATAACAAAGGGGACATCATGCCAATCATATAAATGCGTTGAAGGATTGAGAATAATATTCTTCCAGTAGAAGAAAATAAGTAGGACAGGAATAAAAAAAATTAGGATTTTTTTAATACGCATAGACTGTTTCCTCCTAATTGAAACGTTATATATTTTTCAACAGTGAACCCATAATTCTTAGCCAGTATTTCCAGGTCTTTCTTCTGGTAATATTTTTTATGATCGCTCACTTCCTCTTTTGAAATGATACCAAGTCTAAAAGCGAGGAATTCTAGGATTACTTTCCCAATCAAAGTTGGCGTTGTCAAAATGACTTTTCCTCCCGGTTTAAGGATTCGGCTAAACTCCCGAAACAGTTTTGAAACTTTGGGAGTATCGATATGCTCGATTACTGCAAGCGCAAATATTTTGTCGAAGGATTTATCAAGAAAAGGTAGCTTATCTATGAAATGAAAGCTTCTGACTTCTATGTTTGGGGATAATCTGTAGGATTTGGAATCATAATCAATTCCAACTCCATTTTTTATCTTTTCTTTAATATGATTGAGTAGATATGCCTGGTGTCCGCACCCAAAATCTAAGATAGTATCGTTTTTCTCAACGTAGGGAAGAACCTTCCCCAGCCTCATCCAGGAAATAAGTTTGTCTAATATATTGAAACTTTTTGTTCCCATAAGTATTGTTTGTCATCCCCCTCGAAGGAGGGGATCCATGCCGCCTGGATTCCCGCCTACGCGGGAATGACGTTTTATTAATTCGTTAACTTGTATTTTACCGCAACAATAACACTTTTAATAAAATCAAGCCAATTAATTTTCTTTCCCTCAGCTAAAGTCCTGGGTTTATAGTGTATGGGAACTTCGACGATAGAGATATTTTGCTTAGCTAAAGTTGCTGTAACTGCCACCTCGTAGGAAAATTTATTCTCTCCAGGTCGCAACAACAGGTATTTGACGCTTTTAGAAAATAATTTATATCCGGTGGGCTGGTCGGTTAACCTCAAATTAAAAAGGATGTTTATCACCCATGTCAACAAAAGCCCGCCAACATAAAAGATAAAATATGAATATTTATTCTTGAATCTTTTCCTCTTCATGTTCCGACTCCCATATACCACTTTGCAACGGCCGTGTAAAAGTGGTAAAAGGAGTTGAGGATAATCACTAACTGAATATTCCTCATCGGCATCTTGCACCATGAGAATATCACCTGTTGCTTTTTTAAATCCTATTTTTAGCGCATAACCTTTTCCTTTATTTGTCTTATTTTTTAGATAAATCACTTTATATTTTTTTATTTTATCTCCAGTGCCATCCGTACTCCCATCATCCACCACAATTATCTCCTTCGTTAACCCGCAAGAGTCAGCAGACATCACCCTTTCAATCGTTTGCGCAATAAGCCTCTCTTCGTTATAGACGGGGATGATGATTGAGACCGTTTTCATGGGTAAATTGTACCATTTATGATAGAATTAGGCATGCTAAAAAGACACTGGGTTTTCTGGGTTACCCTATTCCTATTTATCCTGCTGCTTGCCAAAAATCCTTTTTCGGTCCGTACCCTTATACCTAATTTTGAACCCTATCCTGACACTATTCACTATATTAATAGTGCTCAAAGTTTTATCCGCGGTCATGGGTTGCAGATATGGCGCGAAAGAAGAGTTTTGAAGACGACGGTGCCACCACTCTATTCACTTGTTCTTATTCCTGCATTTTTGATAAATATCGATGCCCGGATGTTTTACTTCATGAATATATTACTCGCCCTTGGATCTTTTCTATTTTTTTATCTCACCGCAAAAAATATCTGTACGAACAGGTCGCAACCTGTCCCTACTCAAAAATCATTTATAGTTCTATTTGTTTCTCTTTTTCTCTATGTAACAAACTATTTCATCTATTGGTACCCTTCTCTTGCCATGGCAGAAAACCTGGCGCTATTTTTATTTATGGCAGGAATACATGTACTTACACTTCCCGTGACACGAAAGCATGTAATCCTTGCCGCAGTTATTTCAATTGCTTTCTACATAACTAAATATGCAAGTATTCCTTTAACTGGATTTTATTTTTTAAGTTATGGTTTGAAGATTATTGTTGAACACCTGGATTCCCCCTCCGAATCGGAGGGCGGGAATGACAAAAAAACAAAACTCGTCATCCCCATGAAGATGGGGATCCAGCCTAAAATAACCTCCTTATTGATTCTTATATTGACTTCCTTTTTTCTTTTTCTTGCATACTCCATTTGGGAATGGCAGGCAAAAGGGTCAACTCTTCTTTTAACACTTTTCAGCGTCTTCCTACCTCAGAAATCAGCAACACTCGTCGGTTCCGGTTCATGGTTTTCAATGCAATACCTGCCCGCACATTTGCCTGAATATTTGAAAGCAATCAGGGGGGGATATTCTGTTCGGTTCTTGTGGGATAATACTCCTATTGTTCCTATTTTTGTAGGTGTTCCGGGGTTAATTGGTCTTATTTTCGGAATATTCAAAAAACAAACTCGCATACTTTCAATCGCTCTATCATCCATCCTTCTATCTTCTATCCTATTCATGTCCACTTTCTACTCCATTGACATGCGCTACCTGTACCACGCAATTCCCACGCTCCTAATCGGATTTGTGATATTCTGGGGGTTTCTCTTGTCATTGCGAGGAGCCATAGGCGACGCGGCAATCTCGAAAATAAGATTGCTTCGCTTTGCTCGCAATGACAAACTAAACGTTACACGCTACACGCTACACGTTGTACTAGTTATTTTATTCCTTTTCTCCTTTGCAACTTCGGCTATCCGTCTTAAAAAACAAATCATGCTTAATATCAAATATGCTGAGACACCCTGGTATTATCTATCAATAGTCAAATTAAATGAATATTTTGTAACTTTACCCAAAAAAAATCACAAACCAATTGTCATATCCTCTCTTATCCCATACTACATTGATTTTTACAACAATAATACTTACGGCCTATTGCCATTATCACTGGAACAGGAATTTAGAAATAACCGCAAAGAAGCATGGGGGAATAATGATTATTCGAACTTACTTTCGTTATACAAATCTTACCTGAACCGAGGCTATGATGTATATGTGCACAATTACGGTCTGGGGAATGAAAAGAAATTACAAAATGACCACGATGCGATTCACACCTATTTTAAAACATCCCTCGTATCAACCGGTTGTCTTGGTGCTTGTAATATATGGAAAGTAAATCTAAGATAATGAATACTCCCGTCGTTCTTATCATATTTAACCGACCCCTCCTCACTCAACAAGTCTTTGATGTGATAAAAAAGATAAGGCCTGAGCAATTATTTATCATTTCCGACGGACCACGAAATAAGGAGGAAAAGAAGATTATTGAAGAAACAAGGAAGATAATAGAACAGGTCGATTGGAAATGTGAAGTATCTAAAAAATATTCGGGGACTAATCTAGGATGTAAAGTATCAGTCTCATTAGGTCTCGATTGGGTATTCTCACAGGTGGAAGAAGCTATCATTCTTGAAGATGACTGCATCCCCGATCCGACTTTTTTTAAATTCTGCGAAGAACTTCTGGAAAAATATAAAGATAATGAAAGAATCATGATGATCTCCGGTGACAATTTTTTTGAAAAAGAATCTAAATTCAGTTATGATTTTTGTCACCATTCCCTCATCTGGGGTTGGGCTACATGGAAAAGGGCGTGGAAACAATATGAAGTCGCCGATGCATCAAAACTTGAACTATTTGAAAGAAAGCGAAGTGAATTGACTCAATTAGTTTCTCCTCGACGGGTAGATGCAATACAAAAAACTCTTGAGGGAAAGATTGATACCTGGGATTATATTTGGCAGTACGCATTGTTACTCAACAAAGGATTATGCATCTACCCGCCAGTTAACCTCGTAAAGAATATCGGGTTTGGAAGTGGCGCAACTCATACTAAATATAGAACGTTCCATTCAACACTTTCACAAAAGCCCATCTCGTTTCCACTTCAACACACGGCAAGAATTAGGGCAAATAAACCATATGACGCGGCAATTTCAAGGACATATCATCCACTCTATTCGCTTCTCGATGTCATTTTGCACTTTTTTCGATGATGAGAGTTATGTTGGTCGTTAACATATCCGGATATAGCCCGCCATTAACCATAAATAATAGCTTAAACAGTCCGTGGAGAATGAATTGAAGACCTGCACGTATTATATTCACGAGATTATATGTGGGTATATGAAAACCTTGTACTCGAACTTCAGAATTTTTCAGATGCGCAAAATCTGCTAATTGAATGAGCGAGTGATCAGTGAAGGCAGTCTCGTGAGTGTAATCATAATAGCGCTCATATATTGCCAGAGGATTGCCGATGTTTGGGACGGTGATAAGGATAACCCCTCCTTTATTTAAGTGCGTATATAGAGTCTGAAGATACGAGACGTGTTTGTCTTTTGGCATATGCTCCAATACTTGTGTCATCATAATGATGTCATACGTTTTTAGTTTATTTTCAATCGGTTGAATATCCTGAGATACGAACTGATTATTTATTTTGAATTTGTGACTCACGTAATCCAATACTTCTTTTTCATAATCAACAACATCAATGTTATGAATGCTGTAATCATTCGCGTATGAGACAAACTCACCTAATCCCGGACCAATTTCCAGAACTGAGCAGTTTTTATGCTTCAATTTATCATCAATGAGCCGACCAAAGTTGTAACGGATATATTCCTTTTTCCGCGTAAAAGTTAGGTCGTTACCGCTGTTTGACAGTTGGGATAAATAAGTCATGATTTTATGATTTGATACACAAAATTAATAAGAACGTTATGAATTTTATGAAATAAGATTATAAAAAAATTCTTATTATATTGCTTAGCGACTTGCACTTCCTCCTCAAACTGTATTCCATACTGCAATTTACCTTTTGATGTTCCATGTATGCGGAATGCGGAAAGGGGAGAGGGGATTATTGCGGGTTGATACTTCTTTATTATTCTTAACCAGAGATCGTAGTCCATGCATAAGTGGTACTCTTCTCTCAGATATCCTACACTCTGCATCATCTCTCTTTTCCAAAAAGTGCTTGGCTGGATGATGAAATTGCCAAAAGAAAGCATATTAAAAGTCGGGTGTTTCCGCAATAATCCTTTGTACCATGGAATAAATGACTGAATTTGTTTTCCCTTTTCATCCACAATCTTATAATCACCCGTAACCCATTGTGTTTTTTTATTTTTTTCAAATTCTTCGATTACTTTTTTTAAGGTGTGAGGAAGATAGTAGTCATCAGAGTTAAGCCAGGTGACGACGTCGCCCGTTGCCATCTTCAGACCCTTATTTATTGCATCAGACTGACCTTTGTCTTTTCCTGAAAACCATTTTAATTTCCCTTCATATTTTTTTAAAATTGCTAAAGTGTTATCTGAGGATCCTCCATCCATAACAATATATTCAAGGTTGGGATAATTTTGACTGAGGACGCTTTGAATCGTCTTCTCGATGAACTGTCCTTGGTTAAAAGAGGGGGTGATTATGGATATCTTTATTGGCATAATAACAAATCACAAATTTTAAATCCACAAATCAATTTTAAATTTTAAATTTAATATTTGTTATTGATTTGATATTTGTCATTTGTTATTTATCATTTGGTGTTCGTACCATCCAATCGTCTTTCTTAGTCCTTCATCAAACTTAGTACTTGCCTTAAACCCGAATTCTTTTTCTGCACGGGTAGTATCCAAACATCTCCGTGGCTGACCATTGGGCTTTGTTTTATCCCACATTACTTTTCCTTTAAACTCCATAAGCTCTACTAATTTGTCCACGAGCTCTTTTATACTTATCTCAAACCCTGCGCCAATATTTACCGGCTCTCCCTTATCATATTTTTCAGTTGCAAGGACTATTGCCCGAGCCGCGTCTTCCACATAAAAAAATTCCCGCGTGGCTGATCCGTCTCCCCAAACAGTTATCTCTTTTTTTCCCGATTGTTTTGCATCATATATCTTTTTAATCAAGGCGGCTATTACGTGGGAGCTTTTCGGATCAAAATTATCTCCCGGTCCATATATGTTTACCGGAAGAAGGTAGATGCCGGGGAAATGATACTGTGCGCGGTATGACTGAATCATAACAAGCAGTGCTTTTTTTGCAAGACCATAAGGAGCATTTGTTTCCTCCGGATATCCATCCCACAAATCCTCCTCTCGAAAAGGAATTGGGGTAAACTTCGGATATGAACATATGGTCCCTATTTGAACAAACTTTTTGACTTTATTGATACGGGAAGCTTCGATTAAATTCACACCCATTGATATATTGTCATAAAATAGAAAACCTGGATTTTCGCGGTTATAACCAATCCCTCCCACATGACCCGCAAGATGAATAACAATATCTACGTCCTTTGTTTGTTTTATACATTCATCAATAGTCCGCAAGTCATTGCTATTACTCCGAGGGATTGAGATATATTCTTTTTTTGCTCCTTGCTTGATGAGTTCTCGTAAAACATGTTGCCCCACAAACCCAGCACCACCTGTTAGCAAAATACGTTTATCTTTAAAATAATTCATATATATTTCCATGTCATCCTCGGGCTTGGCCCGGGGATCCAGTCTATTAATACAAATTTGAATCTTAGTCTGGATTCCCGCCTTCGCGGGAATGACGAATTAATAAATCTTTTAGCGCCTCTTTTCTCACAATTTCAGTTATATTGCGCTCCATATTCTCGATACTTGCCAATAACTTGAACAGTATAACAAACACTACCACAAATCCAAAAAAGATAAGAGTGTTTAAATTGTCACCAAACCCAAGATTTCTGGATAGGTTATGGACTGTCACAGGAAATAATGAAGTAAAGAGGATTCCTCCCCACACCAAGAGGGTCATGATTAATTTGAACCCAGTCTGTGTGCGCTCTTTTCTTAAGAATCTGATAATTCTATTTCCCAGAAAAAAGAGAGCAATCAAACTCAAAATAAATTGTATAAAGGTAAATTCCATAATTTGTTATTCCCGTCATCCCGATGAAAATCGGGATCCATAATTATATAGATTCCGGCTTTCGCCGGAATGACAGTTTATTATTAACCCGCCAAAATCATCTTTATAACCGTCTTAACCGCTCCACTATACGATTGCCTATTTGTTTTTTTTTGCGAATACTCAGTATAACGTACATGGATTGGCATTTCGGTGAAAGATAGTTTATTACGGACAATCTCGCGCATGATCTCACTATCATAATCATAGCGATCGGCGAGAGTTTCAATGAGGAATACTGCTTTTTTTGAATATGCGCGCATGCCGGACTGGCTGTCGTGTACCCAAAGTCCATGCACTAACCACGTAATAAGATTTCCTAAAATATTACCCACTTTTTTAAAAAAAGGAATGTGCTTTTCCTGGAAATTACGCTTACCGAGTACCACGTCAAATTTTTCCAACAATTTGAGGGCTTCTTTTATATCTTGAGGCTCATGTTGTCCATCTGCATCAAAGGTGACAATCTGATCTGCCTGAAGTATCTTTGCGGCCTCGATGCCTGTTTTTACCGCGGCTCCTTTTCCACGGTTAAGCATATGCCGGACCACAATTACATCCTTTTCTTTTGCTTTAAGGAGAGTTGCATCGGTTGAGCCGTCGTCAACAACGATAATATTCCGGTAATTTTGCTTGTGAAGTTCACCCAGTACTAATCCTATAACTTCCGATTCATTGTATGCCGGAACGACTATATAGGTCTTCTTTTCTGTCATGAATAAATAAAATTAGGTATTTTTTAAGATTACCTCTTGTCTTTTGATGTCTGCCTTCACCATCATCACAACCAACTCCTCAAAGGTGACTTTTGGCTTCCATCCAAGCTTGGTGTTTACTTTGGTCGTACGAGCACGAAGATGGGGGACTTCAGCTGGTCTGTTATAGCGTGGGTCGATGATGACGTACTGTTTCCAGTCAGAAACTCCTATTTGCTTAAAGGCGAGCGCCACAAAATCTTGTACACTATGAAACTCACCTGTGCCTACGACGTAATCATCAGGCTCTTTTTGCTGAAGCATGAGATACATTGCCTCTACATAATCACCGGCAAATCCCCAATCGCGCTTGGCCGCAAGATTTCCTAAAGAAATATTTTTAGCAAGTCCAAGTTTTATTTTTGCGACTCCATCAGTTATTTTTCGGGTGACAAACTGTATGCCGCGAAGAGGGGATTCATGGTTGAAAAGTATACCGTTTGAAGTGTAGATTCCATAGGATTCACGGAAGTTCACCGTCATCCAATACGCATACACTTTTGAGATGCCATAAGGAGATCGGGGATGAAAGTTGGTATTTTCATCTTGGTATCCGTGATCATTGCCTAAACCGAACATTTCACTGGTTGAAGCCTGATAAAATTTGGATGTTGGAGAAAAATATTTAATTGCATTTAATAGGGAAAGAACCCCAAGTGCGTTTATTTCAGTGGTGAGCTTTGCTTGCTCCCATGAAGTCCCCACAAATGACTGAGCGGCTAAATTATACACTTCATCAGGCCGAATTAACTTAATCACATTCAGAAGCGAGGAATCATCAGTCATATCGCCATCTATAAAATTGATTTTATCCATAATCCCCAAGAAGTTTAAGTTTTCATAATGAGGAGAAGAATAGCGACGCATCAGTCCATAGACTTTATACCCCTTTTCAAGAAGTAATTGAGCCAAATACGGTCCGTCCTGACCTAAGATACCCGTGATAAGTGCCGTTTTTGCCATGTATGTATTAAATAATTAACAATGTCTCATTATAACATTAACAGATTAAAAGATTAACAGATTAACGAATTTTTTAATTTTTTAATCCGTTAATTCGTTAATTGATTTATTTGCTACAATAATACCATGATTTACCGGATCAAGTCGTTTTTTTTGCGCCCTACGAGTCGTGATATCATCATAAATACTTTGGGAAATTATCTCAATGTTTTCTTTTCAGCATTTTTTGTATATCTTCTCGTTCGTATCCTTGACCCGAATCAATACGGAGTCTTGAGCGTTCTCTTTGGTATTGCATACGTATTGGCAAACATACTGGATTTTGGGACTACCGCCACCATTTACTCATACTTGCCACCTCTCATCGACGCCAAACAACCGACCGTCTACCGATTCATTAAGAGTACTTTTTTTTACCAAACTCTTTTTTCAACCATCGTGATCGCGGCCCTTTTTGTAACTTTTCCCTACTTGGATACTTATTTCTTTAAGACAGGGGCGCCCCTTATTGAACTCTATATCACGGCCATCTCCGTCCTTTTTTTTATCTGGCAAAATTTCCTCGGCAACTGTCTTTACGCGGCAAAAAGAGTGTTGCAAAATAATATATATAACAACGTGGCAAATCTCGTAAAAACATTTGTCATCATCACACTTGCACTGACTCATACCGTAACGGTCGGCTCTATTATATTTACGTTTGGGATCGTGGGACCCGTAATTTTTTTTATTCTGGTCTATATGAACAAAAAAAATCATATTAAGTTAGTCCTGAATGCCCCTATTGCCCGAGAGGATTTTCGTTTTAACTATACCCTCACCTATTTTGTTGCCTCACAGTTTTTTAATTTAGGTCTACGGATGGATCTTTTTCTTTTATCGTATTTCCGGCCAAAAGATGAGGTCGGATTTTATGGTCTGGCTCAAAAAATAATTCTCACCATCATTGCGACCGTCATCAGCATCACGCAAGTTATTTCGCCTGCTTTCTCAAAAGTTGAATTTAAAAAAGATTTCTTTGCACACGTTAAATCGGCCGTGTTGTACATGCTGCTTCCTACGATATTATTTATCGTTCTTGCGGTCACTCCCAACTGGATATTTTTTCTGGTATTTACCGAGAAATTTGTGAAAACCGCAGACATCACTCGAGCCCTCGCTATTCCTTTCATCCTGTACCCCCTCATGAGTTTAGGACATCTTTTTCTTCTCTATACCGTAAAAAAACCCATCTACATCTTGGTGGCCAATGTGGTGCTTTTTTTGACCATATCTTTGGGATGCTATTTCTTTATCCCCCGTTATGGAGTACAAGCCGCCATATACTCAATTGCCGCCGCCTTCTTTCTCTCAGGAGGGCTTCTTACGACCCTTGCGGTGTATGAATACAGGAAGATGAAATAAATCCGCAGTTCCACTTCTCAAAAGATACTTCCCGGAACATGTATCTTTCCTTAAAGTGACAACCTTTATTGCGTAGTGCGTTTTCGTAATCAAATCCGTAGATAGGGGAGGTATAGGAGACAACATACGTATCTTTTCCCAAAAATTCATTTTCCCCTATGGTGCGGAGTTCTTTGAGGGTTATATCCGGGCGGTAATACAATAGAGGGTCAGATGAAGGAAGTATTATATAAGTCGAAGCATTAACGGGGAGCATCTGAGACATCCGTTTCCAATCTTCCCGATGAAACGCAGGTAAAAGAAGATAAAGGAGCGAAAAAATCATAAAAAGGGCAAGTACTATCTCGTAAACTGCGTTACTGCGAATTTTATCAAGAAATCTTTCTTCATGCTTTTTCCAAAAAATACTGAAAAAACCCTTTCTTTCTTTTACTGAAATATATTGATCCACACCTGCCACGATAAGAAGACTCATGACGGGTAACAAATATAAAAATCTAAAATACTGCATGAGTGGGGAGAAAAAAGAGAACAGAAATGCTAAGAGGAAGGGAAAGAGAAAAATAAAGAACAGATAACGTTTTTTAATAGCCCCCAGTATGACAAAGGAGAAAGTAAATAAGGTCCACAAACCGGCGACTGCGTAGTAGACAATCTTTGGATAGAAACTTAATCTGCCAATTGAGAACTTGACAGGTATGAGAAGAAGATTTTTTAGGGAGGGAGTACCCAATACCAAGCTCCAGTAAGGTACTTGAGTCAAGGAAACTCCCGCATATGCCAACTGGGTTGATAGGAGGGGATATTGAATGATAAGAGAAATAGAAAGGAAACATGAAGAAATGATGAACTGTCTGTATTGTCTCCTGAGAATAAATAGAAAAAGTAAACCTGCAATAAAAAATATGCTTCCATAAAAAGTCCATAGCGCAAGAACGAGAAGAAGATTAAAAAGAACAACAAGAGTGGTTTTATCTTTAATTTTAAATAACATTTCTGGACTGTCATTGCGAGGGAGTTTACCCTGAGCGTTTACCCTGTAAGGGAAGTCGAAGGGAAGCAATCTCAAAAAAGATATCAAACGATCTAATAAAAAAGGCTGTTTTTTTTCTTCCGTGTGATGCATAATCTCCAACCAGAAATAGAGCGCAAAAGTCAGTAGAAATGTCACCATCGAATACATACGCGCTTCCTGCGAGTAATACATGACGAGGGGATTAAAAAGATACAAAGCCGCCGCCCATAACCCAAATTTTTGGTTTTTTAGTCGGGTACTTATGAGAAATACCGCATGCCCTGTTAAGAGCGAAAAGATGACGGAAGGCATTCGGAGTGCGATTTCACTATATCCGAAGACGGTAGTCCACATCTTTATGACGATGTAATACAGGGGAGGGTGAAAGTCCGCGGGGGAAAACAAAGAGGAAATCTGAAAGAGGGAGAATTGGTGGACAACTTTGGCTGTAATCGCCTCATCCAACCAGAGAGATTGGTTGAGTGATATAAGGCGGATGAGAAATGCCGCTCCAAAAAGAATCAAGAATTTCTTTCTCATAACCTCATTATATTACTTTTTTGTGATTCCGGTCGGAGTTATTTTAGCTGTAGGTTGTGGGCTGGGAGTGGGGGTAATTTCGTCAATACCGTTTCGGACTGCGTTATGGATTAGCCCCCATTTATCTTCTCCTTCACGGGGAATAAGGATGTACTGACCGTCGTCTGAGTAGGAATTTTTCAGATAGTTTTCATCGCTCATGTGCACGCTGATAATTTTATATGAGCCCGCGTCCTTGACCTCACCCATCATCTTTTTCATATCGTCAACCGAAATATCCGTTTGTATGTGTTTTTTTAATTCATCAAGAAGCGGAATAATCTTTGTAATAATCCCGAGCGATATTGCTTTGTCCTTGACTGCCTTGACAAACTGTTGTTGGCGTTCACTACGACCAAAGTCTGTCCCGTCTTGAGACGAGTGGCGCGAGCGGACATATTTGAGGGCAGTCTCTCCGTTCATGAATACTCGCCCGGCATCGAAATGCAGACGTTCATAGCGGCAAGGGAACGCGTCTTTCGGTTCCTCCGTAATGTTCTTGAAGAAGATTTCAAGTTCGGGTTTGTCTTTGAAAATCTGTTTTTTTTCCTCTTCGCTGTATCCGGGCTTCAGAAATTTTTCGATCTGCACAAACTCCGCGTCCTTCCCGCACAGGTCTTTTTCTTTCCCTTCTATAGGGTACTCAAAATCGTCAAATGTCTTCTGCACATCCACCACGATGCCTCCTAAAATGTCGATACTCTTTGTAAAACCGGTGAAATCAACGGTTACATAGTTGTCTATTTTTAGGCCGGTGATGTCAGACACCGCTTTTTTCACCAGACTTACATCGGGATAGGTTTTAGTGTCAACATCGGGGTATTCGGTAGGGAATAGTCCCAGTTGATATATGGCATTGATCTTCGCGTGAAAATCTTCTTTTGATTTGGTCGGAAGCTTGTACCAAAGATCCCTCGGGAGGGAGAGGAGGGCGACTTTATTCTTTTTTATATCAATATGCACCACCATCATACTGTCAGTGAGAAAGGGTCCTTCATGGCCCGGCCCACCAAATCCGAGAAGAAGAATATTATATTCCGTCTTTTCTTTTGGGATGACGAAGCCACCCTTTGATGGAAATTTTTTATAAATACCTTTATAAAAATCTACTCCTGATTTGACAAAGTATGCAAAAACAATCGCAAAAAAAACGAGTCCCACTATGAGCGCTTTTTTCATAAAATTGATATTCTATTATACAACAGCCTTGAGGATAAGGCATGACTTTGATATACTGATTCAGTTGCGGGATTAGTTTAATGGCAGAACGAAAGATTTCCAATCTTTCGGCAGGGGTCCGATTCCCCTATCCCGCTCAAAATTTCCTCAACGCTTCCCTCAAATGAAACAGGGGAGAGTAATAAACTTTCAACATCCCTGTTTCTTTTATGGGAATAATGAGATTAAAGTCTTTTTTTTCAACATTTATCTTTTTTCCATTTTGCTCCACCGCAAATCCGTTTGGATTGATGATGATTACTAGTTTTTTACCTATATATTCATTTTTGATATTGAATATCATCTTATTTGGGTCTTCATAATAAGGAGTTGCAACTCCAATCTTTCCATCAATTCCAGTGAAGTGTTTCACTGGAATGGCGTCTCTATTTTC
>CAYINK010000008.1:0-16697 GCA_964364765.1 uncultured Gammaproteobacteria bacterium | reverse complement strand
TTGTCACCCGCCATGTCCTGCTTTTCTCTCTTCTTGGGACTCGCCAAATATGATATGAGATCGTAGTAGCTTAAAATGCCCCGTAGGCGCATCTCTTTATTCACCACGACCAATTTTGATACTTTATATTTTTTCAATTTTTGCATCGCCTGGGCTAAAGAATCATCCTCATATACCGTGATAAGCGGTAGTCTCTTACGGGAGAGGAGTTCTTCTATCTTTGCGGTGAAAATATCCAAATGTTCAAGAGATCGAAGAAGTCCGCGAGCTGACACAATCCCTACCATCACTTCGCGTTCATCAAAAACAGGCAGATAATGTATCTTTGACTCAATCATGAGTTGCGCAATTTTTGAAACCGGAAAGTTTAGTCTCACGTGAGGGGCATGGTAGAGTGAGTGTTCGAGTTTAGCGTTTGAAGGGGATGAAGTTTTGATGACACAGTAATAGGGGTTGATGACACCTAAATATTTTCCTTCATCCGATTGGACAAACGCGGCATCGTGGGCGCTTGATAATTTGTTGAGAGCTGAAGATAAGGTGTCATTTTTATTAACTTTTATAATCCCTTCTGTTTGAAGGATGCTGTATAGTTTCATGTGCGAATCAAATAAGTAAACTCATAATGGTTAAAATCCCCCACCCTGTTCCGCCTTTGCCTATCACCCCTTTAACCGCACCACTATTATAGGCAGGGCCCGCGATGTCCAAATGAATCCATTTTGTTTTTTTTACAAATTCTCCAATAAAGAGTGCCCCGCTTATGGCGCCCCCATATCCGGTACCCCCGATATTTTTTATATCTGCAATATCACTTTTTAAAAAGGTAAGGTATGGTTTATAAAGAGGAAGTTCACAAATTTCTTCACCTTCCTTGTTGGCTTTTTCAATAAATTTCTTGACTGAATTTTTGTCGTTTCCAAATATTCCCGTAATGTCCTCACCCAGGGCAACCATGCACGCCCCGGTCAGGGTGGCAAGGTCGATGATGTAGTCAGGTTTTATATATTTTTCCGCATACGCAACGGCATCGGCGAGGGCAAGCCTGCCTTCGGCATCAGTGTTGAGTACTTCAATGGTCTTCCCATTGAGTGCAGTGACAATATCTCCAGGTCGAATCGAATTACCTGAAACCATATTTTCGCATGCCGGTAACACACCCCACACCTCGTGAATCACTTTACCCGTGCGGGCAAGAATATCAAATATTCCCAACACCGTAGCGCCTCCTGCCATGTCTATCTTCATCATCTCCATCGACTTGGCCGGTTTAAGTGATAATCCACCTGTGTCAAACGTTATGGATTTACCTACAAGACAAATTCTTTTCGCTTTGCCCGCCGTAGTCCTCCGAGTCGGAAGGACGGAGGAGGGTTGAGAATATTTTAAAATGATAAACTTTGGTTCCCGATCACTTCCCTGCGCAACTCCCAAATAAGAACCCATTCCGAGCTTTTGACATTCGTCCCGGTCTAATACTTGTACGGAAATCGTTCCTCTCGAAGCTTTTTCAATTGCAAAAGCCTGCGCGACCATCGTCTCCGGATACATGTGGGAGGCGGGCTCATTGACCATGTTGCGGGTCAAGGATATCCCCTCAGAAAGTACTTGCCCCCACTTCACACCTTCCCCAAATTCTTTGGGAAGCTCCTGTTCAGAATAAAAATATAAATCCTTTACCATGTGCTTTTTTTTCAAATCCTCTTTTCCTTTGTAGACGTCAAAAGAGTAGTTTGATAGCTGAAATCCAAGCGCAACCTGTTTTCCCAGTTCGAAATAATCTTTCCCCATAAAGGGCGAGTAAAATAGGTGAAGTGATGTGCTTTTTAAAGTACGAGCAATTGCGTTTATATTGGCAATATTATTTCTCAAAGACTCCCCCACTCCGTACACAATAATATATTCATATATGCCTCCTCCTTCCACCACAAAAGATTCATCTTTTTTTCCTTCAAAGTGATGTTCCTTTATTTTTCTCGAAATTTTCCCATCTGCAAGACGGTCTAATTGTTGAAGGCGTGAATCTTTTTTAAAGGTATTCTCATTCGTGAAGAAGACAAGCGTATTTCCCGTATGGGGGAACGGATTTTTTTTCCAGTAAATCATAGGGTAATGATATGTTAAACCTTGGGTTCTCAAGAGTCAAGAGGTACTTTTCAAAAAATACTATTGACAATAAAAAAAAATGCGCAATAATGGTATATCCATCTTACTCTGGTTTACAACCCGAAGGGTTGATAAAGCAGATTAGATGGATGGATACTGAAAAAACGGGTTGTAAATCTGAGTTTTTTTAGAGTACATATCTTTGAAAAAAATGGAAAAATCAAATGAAGACAAACCTCCGAGCGGTAACGGCAAAATAAACACAAACGAAGAACACAAAGAGCTCAAGAATAAAACTCTTTTATTGGTAAATACGGGTTATATAAAAAAGAGGTTTATTATCCAACGATTAAAAAAACTGGGGTTAACTCTCGTCATCTTGCATAAAGAAATTAATTGGGCACAGTCTTATGCCGACCACTGGATATTTGCTGATACCACCGATCATCGTGAGTCAATTGCGGCCGTTGACAAATTTATTCACGAAAATCCGAATATCAAAATCGACGGGGTTCTCACTTTCTGGGAAGACGACGTTCTCCTGACTTCAAAGATTGTGGACAAATTTAATTTTATCGGGATCCCTTTTCACATCGCAAAAAAAATCCGAAATAAATTTTTTTTCCGTGAATTTTGTATCGCTAATAATATCCCATCACCACAACACAAACTTATTAAGAATGCTGAAGATTTAAAGTTTGTAAAGCGTAATTTTAATTTTCCTATTATTCTTAAACCGGCATACGGCTCAAGTAGTGCTTTTGTGGTAAAGGCAGAAGATGAAGAAGATCTTATCGAGATGTATCAATTTGTCCGGCAAAGCATATCAACCAATATTGAATCAGCGCTTACTGACGGGCTTGAGATTTTTGCTGAAGAGTATATCGATGGGGATGAAGTTGATATTGACATTCTTTTGCAAAACGGAAAAGTGAAGTTCTACTCGATTGCTGATAACTTCAATAAATCCAACGATGTTTTCTTTATGGATAATGGCCAATCCATCCCCTCAACTCTTCCGGAAAGAAGTCAACAGGAACTGTTGGACCTCGCGGAGGAAACTTTGGAAAAACTAGGAGTCCAACATGGTTGTATTCATTTTGAAGCAAAATCTACCAATATGGGAGCGATTCCCATTGAAATCAATTTACGTATGGGTGGAGATTATGTACATTCATACATTAAAGACGCGTGGGACGTTGACATGATTGAAATGTCCGTAAAAATAGCCCTCGGAATATATATTAAAATCGAAAAGCCTTCCCTTCCGAAGAAACATCTTATCGGTTGGGATTTACACCCTCAACACTCGGGTATTCTGGTGCAACTTGATATTGAACGAAGGGCAAAAGAAAATAAGCACCTTGAAGAGCTTCATCTTTTCAAAAAAATTGGGGATCCGGTATTGGTACCCCCCGATGGATATGACTATCTCGGTTGGCTTACCGTAAGCGGAAAAAATTTGATTGATGCGCAAGATAATTTAAAAGATATTCTTGATGGCATAAACTATCGCGTTGTTAAGTTTGACCCGGCTTCGTCCCTTGGGAAAACGGAACGCAAACATAATCACGCATATGCTTCTTTGAATAAAGAAACTATTTTAGCCGCAAAATTTACCTCCATTAAGAAGGTATCTACTCAAAGTATAAGAAAACTTCATGTAGGTATTGCCTGTAATGTTTTTAATGGAGAGGACGGAAGTGTGGAGCAAGATTTATCTTCAGTCGGTAATAATATCCAAAATACCCTTATTGATCGAGGGTACCGTACGACTTTTTTTGATTTTAATAATTTGCCCAAAGTTTTTAATGATCTTCGAAACAGCGATGTTGACATTGTGTTTAATGTCTCGGAAAGAATAAATAATTCAAGTCTACTGGAGCCTCATACTGCCTCAATACTCGATACTCTCCAAATCCCCTACACCGGATCAAATCCCTTTACTCTTGCATTATGTATTGACAAAATCAGAGTAAAAAAATTACTTGCCTATCACGAAATTCCTACGCCCAAATGGGACTATGCCTATTCCATGGATGATGAAATAGATGATGAGATGCACTATCCACTTATTGTAAAGCCGGGAAATACGGATAACTCCATTGGAATTACCAACGACTCAGTGGTGACCAATAAAAGGGAGCTAAAAAAACAACTTGAGTATATTGTCTTAAAATTGGGGAGACCGGCACTGGTTGAGGAGTATATTGAAGGAGATGAATATGATGTTACTATCATCGGTGATAACGAAACAAACCTGAGAGTCCTCCCCCTTTCCCGATCGCTTTTCCACAAAATGCCCAAGGGTTACTGGCATATTTATCCTTTTGCGGCGAAGTGGGATAGCGACCCTGCTTATCAAAAAATTATCACCCAACGACCTCCAAAAAATATCAGCAAACGTCTCACGTCCCTTATCTCAGAAATCGCGCTCGATACATATAATATATTAGGATGTCATGATTATGGACGAGTGGAGGTCCGCGTAGATAAAAATGATAACCCTTATGTCTTAGAACTGAATCCAAACCCATCCATCAATATTGAAGATTGTGTGCCAGCATGTGCAGAACTCATCGGTATGGACTATGGAGACTTTATTGAAGAAATAATCAAGATGGCCATACGTCGTTACAAGAATAAACCCCCATACTCCCATCTCCAAGCAACGCTGATATAGTCAAAAATATTTTCAGCCTTGAGACGTATATGTTATAATTGATAGTCTGAAAGGGCGCGTAGTTTAATGGTAAAACAGTTCTCTGATAAAGAACAGAGCGATAGTTCGATTCTATCCACGCCCACCATAAAAGGCCACTTAGCTCAGTTGGCTAGAGCATCTCGTTTACATCGAGAGGGTCAGGGGTTCAAGTCCCTTAGTGGCCACACTTTGGGGGTTTACACCGTAAAGCAAAATGTTAACTCTTTACGGTGTTCAAATCCCTCCGGGTCCGCAAATCATTCGAGTTTAAGTGAGTTATTTTTTTCTTCAAAAATGATCCTGAATTGCTTAAAAAAAGCTTCTCTGCCCAACAAATTAAAAGAGACCGTGTATTCGTGAGAGAAAACTACGGGACAGAGAAATTTCTTGCCTGCGATTTCAACTTTCAATGTATGGATATAGCCCTTAATTCTGCCGCCAACTCCACCTAGATACATCTCTTTGCCGCTTTCTATGACTATTGCTAGTTGTTCGGCCACTTCGTCTTTAAATACAGAGACGGTCGCCCCAGAATCGATGAGTGCGTCAATCTTAATTTTCTTTTTTACGGAAAATAAGCTCGCTGAAATCACCGGATATAGTACTTGATCAATGAGTTGATATTTGAAGATTTTGGGCCAAAGTTGTCCACTCATAAGATATAGGGGCCCTCCCCTTTATAGGGGACTTTGAAAGCGGCGGCAATCTTTTCGTCAGGTGTCTTGTCTTTAATATCACGAGTCACCAGAGGACTTATTTCTTTTAGCGTTTCACCTACGGCAATAATTCTATTTTTTAAGATCGCCACCCATTTCCCAGCATATCTCCCCATATTTTTTGTAGAGATATTAACTCTTTTCATAATGGAACCATTTTAACAAAAACATTGAGATGAAGTCAAACATAAACAAAACGAACAAAAATAATTACCGCTTTAATTATGATCAATCCGAAGGGATTTTTCCAAAGTGATTATCAAAAAAACAAGTTCTTTCTTTAATCTTTAAACGAAAAAAAATGTTACAATTTTGGCATGTCTGAAACGAAACGCCCCGATATATTGGATACATTACAATATGTTCCCACAGAAACATTGATTGAGTTGTTGAAAAAGAAAAATTTAACGGTTCAAGATGTGAGGGCACTTCAATCATTATGTGCTGTAGCAACAACTGCTCGTCCTCAAGTAACTATAAGCAACTGGAAGTCTAAAAGAAGCACAATCCTTGGCTGAAAAATTTGCAAAAGCAGTTATTAGGAAATATGTGGAAGGTAAACTTCCGAGCGGGTCAAAAGTTAATGGCACAGAAATAAACAGTCTTTATGCAGGGGGATTTCATAATCATGGACCTGATCGAATACCCTCTTCCCCACTCTTTAACAATGTTTTAAGATTGTTTAACACTATATATGAAAATCCAAATAAATTACCTAATATAATGAATTCCCATATTGTAAGCGTAACTCCGTCTCAAACTGATCTTGAGAACAGGGTATTAACAATTCTTTTTTTTCAAGATGCTAAACAAGTTGATAGTAGGGGTTATTGTACACGGGGTCAAGTGTCGATGGAACTCCCGAATGGAGTAATGACAGAATTTTTAGGAGAAATTTCGAAAAATCCTGATCTACTAGAGGATTTCTACCAAAAAACGTTTGTAGGACTCGATAGTCAGGGTGGTTTACCTGGCATGCGCAGAATAAAGGCCAACGGATTTTTTATAATTTCTGGAACTAAATTAGAAGAAGCAGGTAGAGTGGAAAAATATGATACTAGGGCTGTGGGTACATTTTTCAGCTCCTTAGAAAAACACCAATATCAACAAGGGCCGTACGGAACGGGAGATGCTTTTCAACCAAAATAGTTATTTAATCTCCCTTGAAAAGTATCTACTTCCTCTTCTCCCATTGCGAAGTATTTACAACCTCTTTATAATGAAAATAGAATGAAAAAAAACGTTTCCTTATTCCTCAAAAATACCATCCACGATTTCTTTGACGGGGCACTGAATTTATTTATCTTTTTTCCCTATTTCTTTTCCGTCTCGGTTCTTTTTAAGACGCTGTTTGCCCCTTGGAAAAATATCGTGACCAAAAAAACTGGCCGCGGCTTTTCTTTGACCGAGTGGTTGAGTCGGCTTTTTTTTAATCTTATCTCCCGTCTCATTGGGTGTACGATGCGGTCCTCTATACTTCTTTTTTATATCCTCTTTCAAAGTCTGTACGTCATACTGCTTCCAGTTATCATTGTTTTATTTTTTTTCTCACTCCCCCTTTCTCTCATAAAATTCTCCATTGAGAAAACGGAAAGCGAACAAAAGGAGTTGATGAGGCAATCTTTTATTTCAACCCACCTCCTCAATCCCGAAAATAAAGTTGATGTGGAAAATTGGTTTGAGTCATACTATCAAAAACATCTCCATAAAAAAGCGTGGTGGAAATTACAAAATTTGCTTAGTATTCCGCCCTTGGCTCGCGACTGGGCGGTTGGATATACGCCACTCATAGATGAGTTTACGGAGGACCTGACGAGTGTGGAGTATCAAAACCAGATAAAAAATATGGTAGGGAGACAGAAAGAAATCCAGCAGATAGAGGGAATCCTCATCAAAAACGAAGAGGCAAATGTACTCATCGTCGGCGAAGAAGGGGTGGGCAAACGCACCATAGTGGATGCATTATCAAAGCAAATTTATGAAGGATCTTCCTCCCCTATTCTTGCGTATAAACGTATTCTTAAATTAAATTTAGAAAAGATTTTGACCACCTATACCGATCAAAAACAGCGGGAGAACTTTTTGGAAGATTTATTTAAGGAGGCTTCTGAGGCAAAAAATGTCATCCTCCTGATCGAAAATCTTGACAAATATGTGGCAAGTGGACCGGACCGGGTTGACCTTTCGCTTCCCATTGAAAAATATGGCATACGAAGTACCATCCAGTTTATCGGCATCACTACTCCCTTTTTCTATGAACGGTTTATTTTCGGAAATGACAAGATCAACCGAATTTTTACTAAGTTGGATGTGGTGGAAATACCCGCGCTTGAGGCAAAAAATACTCTGCTTGAAGTGGCTTACTCATTTGAACAAAAAAATAATGTAGTGATTCCGTATGAAACCATCCTTGACACCATCGATAAAAGTGAGTTCTATATCACCTATATTCCCTTTCCCGAGAAGGCCTTCAATCTGCTTGATATGGCGTGTGCGCGAGGCGTTCAAACACATACCCGCATCATCACTCCCGATATTATCGATGTTGTGTTGTCTGAAAAAACTCACATCCCTACCCACTTGACCGAAGGCATGCGGAAGAAATTGATTGATCTTGAAAAGCTGCTTGAGGGACGCATTATATTTCAACATGAGGCAATAGAAAAACTGGCCGCCGCCATGAGGAGATCGTTTATCTTGCTGGGGAAACGAAAAAAGCCTCTTGCCAGTTTTCTTTTCCTGGGACCTACGGGGGTCGGAAAAACGGAGACGGCAAAGGCGCTGTCTGATATTTTTTTTGGAAGTGAGAAGTACTTACTGCGTTTTGATATGTCCCTCTACCAGACGACCGGCGATATTAAAACATTGATCGGCTCCATTGAGTCCGGAATTCCCGGTCTTTTGTCAAAGACAATACGGGAAAATCCCTATGCGGTTTTACTTCTTGATGAAATTGAAAAAGCAGACAAAGATTTACTGAATATTTTTTTAACTTTAATAGACGAAGGTTACTTCACTGACGGATTCGGAAAAAAAGTTGACTGTAAAAATCTTATTGTAATTGCAACCAGCAACGCCGGGGCGGATTACTTTCTCCCCGAATTTATCAATCGCTTTGATGGATTAGTTACTTATCATCAAGTAACGGAAGAGTCCATATTCGTTCTTGCGAAAAAGATGATACAGGAGATAAAAGAAACGATGTTTAAAATGTACAAAATTCATATCATCGTAACTGACGAAACACTTAAAAATCTTACCCAAAAAGGCTACGATCCCCAATTTGGGGCTCGCAATTTGCAACGAGTGATAGCTCAAGAATTGGAAAATAAGATCGCTCAATTAATACTTGAAAAAAAGGTTGAGGAAGGTGGTACAATTATTCTATGAAGGTATATTTCACTGCGTCAACGTCTTATAACGGCGAACTCATGCCCGTCTACAAAAAAATCCTCCTCCTCCTCAAGCAGCACCGCTTAACCATCGTTTCAGGCACTCAAACCGCCGACCGCAAAAAACTTGAAGAAGACAGCAAACTCACCCCAAAGCAGATTTTTGAACGGGAAAGGACTTCTATTGATCTTTGTGATTTTGTGGTAGCCGAAACTTCCAAACCCTCCCTCGGTGTGGGGGGTGAGATCGTCTATGCCCTTTCTCAAAATAAACCCGTCCTTGCTCTTATCGATACCCATTATGAAGATAAAATATCCCCCATGTTAACGGGTAACCCTTCCGATAATTTATTTGTTGAATTTTACAACGAAGGCAATCTTCGCTTTAAAATAGATGAGTTTATAACACATATAGAAAAAGGAAGGAAAAGGAAGGGTAAGCTCATCGTTATTGACGGGGGTGACGGATCGGGGAAGACTACTCAGGCCCATCTGCTGGTTGACTATCTGAAAAAAAATAAAATACCGGTCAAATATATGGATTTCCCCCAGTATTATCATACCTTTCATGGCAAGACGGTGGCTAAATTTTTGAGGGGTGAGTTTGGCGGGATTGACCAGGTGTCTCCTTACTTGGCTTCCCTTGCCTATGCCCTCGACCGCGCCGCGGTAAAAAAGGAAATGGATGATTTTTTACATAAAGGGGGTTATATCATCGCAAACCGCTACGCAACCTCAAGCATGGCACATCAAAGCGCTAAATTCAAAACTGAAAAGGAGAAAAAAGAATATGTAAAATGGGTACATGAGTTGGAGTATAAAATACACAAAATCCCCCAGGAAAATATCGTGGTCTACCTGCATGTCCCCTGGGAAATAGGGCTGTATCTTACGAAAAATAAAGCCGTGCGCCATTATCTTGAGGGAGAAAATGCGGATATTCACGAAAAAGATTTGAACTACCGCAAAGTGGTTGAGGAAACCTATCTTGATTTAACCAAAAAGACGAAGCACTGGGTACAGATAGACTGTGTGGACGGAGCCGGAAATATGATGCCTAAAGAAACAATTCTTAGCAAACTTCTGGATGTCCTGAATAATAATAAACTGCTTTAGTTTGTCAATATGCTCCTTTTTTGATATAATGTGCTTCATATGGCCGAACGCCCCATGATCGGTGCTTATTTTTATCCTCACGTAAACAAGGATCTTGCCCGAGATGTTCGGGCAAAAAAAAACAGAATACTTCGTGTCAAGAATGAAACAGTTGGTAGTGGTTATACCATTGGAGGAGGTATAACCTCATGGTCAGACGATGACCCCTCAACAATAGCAAGACAAGTCGAACTAGCAACAAATTATGGAATCGGTGCCTTTTTTGTTGATGCGTACGCGGGCGCAGACGGAGGAGTACCGACTGTTGAATTGCAAAAACCGCTGGATACGATTGCACGGGTTTGTAATAGTTCAAGCTTTAAGTTTGCAACGATGTGTTCAATAAAGAGACCTCCCACCATCATCCCTTATTCTCCCGATGAAAATCGCCAAGAACCAGGTAGATATTTTGACTTAACCACGCAAACACTGGAACTTATGGTTGACCATGCCGCAAAATATTGGAATAACCCTAATTATTTACAAGTTAATGGGAGGCCACTTGTGGGAATATATGGTCTCACTCCTAAAATAATTCAAGAATTGAGTTATAAGAATATTTCAAACATCGGTTATTTTCTCTCAAATATAAGTCAAAAAAAATACCGGGAGAACCCTTTTTTTGTAGCAGTGGTACAATCGCCCATTCTCGCTTACGAATTTTTACAGCATGGTTTTGAAGCTACAACCACATACGCTGGCTTGCCTGATTTTTATGATTCGCTTATACAAAGTAGCTCCCGTCCTATAATTAACTGGGATAACTTACCTGTTTTTCAGAACCATCAAGAACAGTTAGCAAGACAAATGCTTTTCTGGGAAAGTCTTCTACTGAGACAGGGTTTCAGATTTTATCCAAGTGCGGTTGTGGGGTGGGATCCTATTCGGAGATGTGAGCAGGGTGTTGATCCTGAGAAGGCAATGCCTCTTTATCCTTACCGACCGAGAATGATTTCAACGCCGGATGTTTTTTTTCGAATGCTTTTGGAGGTTAGTTCATATTATGCCAGAGTTCCATGGAGTATTGATTTTCCTCTTATGGTGGCCACATTTAATGATGTTGGCGATGGGACTGCGGCGTTACCAAGATTAATTGACGGAAGTGTCGATTCAAAAAACCTGGAAGCTATTAAAAGATTGAAAAATATGTTTGATTTGGAGAAATACGCAAGAACGCATCAGGGGGATTTGAGAAAATGAAGGGGTTTATTCTTCTCCCACGTGAAACGCAGTTCCATATCCATATTCCCTTGTCCATAGCCTGCTTGCCCGTATGATTTCTATGTTATAGCCTTCTATCGCCCTTTGACCAAGATCAAATTGATATGGAAGATAACCACCCCGAGCCAAATATGCGGCCACAGGCTGACCCTTTTTATCTGCAGGAAGAGACAAAGTGCCATGAAGGGGGTGCTCGCCGTGACTATCTCGACGGCGCTCATTAAATATTGCTATATTATTACCTATCATGGCACGAACTATCCTCATGTCATCCTCACTAATTCCCCTTTCCGCCTCACCCATATCTTGAACAACATATATATTCCCATCTGGGTATTTGCATCTCTCGATTAATTTTTTTTCTTCACCACTTTGTAATAAATTCATAATCTCATCAGGATATGTTATGTAATTCGCGTGCTTGCGCATTTCTCCTTCTTTTTCTCCTGCAGACAACCCAAAAGCCATATGCCCAACCTTAAAATCAATATGAAATCCAAATTTCTGAGCAAACGCTCTTAAAAAAAGAATTCCTTGTGCGGTAGCCGGCCCGTCAATCACCACTTCAACCCCGTCTTTTTGCATTTTTTCTAACTCAGTTTGATTTATGATTTTTGAAAGAAGATAACTCATGATTGAGTCTCCTGATGCCAGACAATCATCATGTATTCTATATGCCGCCTTTCTATGTGTGGGTTGCAAAGCCTCTTTAATATTATCGAACATAGCTCGTTGATACTGCGCTCGAATTCCGGGTTTATTTTTAAAGCCTTCAACATCAAATGCGGTTCTTTTACGGTTCATAGTTGCCTCTGCGGCAAGACTGGTCATTTCAAGCGCGTTCCTATTGAGCATTCCGTTCATTACGGTTAAAGTAAAACCCTTCCCATCTACTTTTAATGTGGGGTCCCTTAAAACACCTCGCTTTCTTCCGAGGATTGCCTCAGTCATTGGACTGAAATTTTCACTCTCAACGTCTAATTGTTTCAAAAATTCATGAGGATGAATATAGCTTCCTGGAAAGGATTCGCTTAATTCAGGATCAAATTGTACAAACCAATTCCACTTTTTTGGGATATTATCTTCACCAGTAAGTAAAACTTCTGCTGGATTTTTAATAATACTCCCAAAGCTTTTTGCAGGATCAAGTACGTGTTGCCTTAATGTAGAGATGATCATTGTTCCTTTTTCAGTGGGAGTTATTAATGTTTCAGCCATAAGTTAAAACCTTCAATTCAACCTGTCAAAATGTACTAGGTGCGTTTGGATTTGTCAAGTGAGGAATCATGAGATATACTTAACTTTACTTATGATCCTATCAGACCGAGATATAAAAAAGGCCCTAGCCGAAAAACGAATTGTCATAAAACCTCTCCCCAATTATGATGAAGCACTTGCGGCATGTACTTTAGACCTTCGATTGCACAATGAATTTGAAGTATTTGAACACACCCAGATCCCCTTTTTTGATATCCGCAATATGAAAAATATCGAAGAGGCAACGGAAAAAATCGTAGTGAAGGAGGGTAAGCCCTTTATCTTGCAACCCGGGAAGTTTGCTCTGGCATCCACGATGGAATGGATCGAACTTCCCGATGATATTGCGGGACGACTTGAAGGACGCTCCTCCATAGGCCGCCTAGGCATCATTGTCCACTCAACCGCGGCCCTCATCCATCCGGGTATGAAGGGACGGATAGTCCTTGAATTGTCTAATTTAGCACAAATTCCCGTTGCTTTGTATCCAGGTATGAGAGTCTGCGCCCTTTCCTTTGAACAACTTACTGGCCCCGCCGAAATCCCCTACTCCAAACAAAAAACGGCAAAGTATTTTAATCAGCAGGGGGTGATGGGGAGTAAAATAAGCAAAGATGTCAAATGAGTCTATGTTCTCTCATCTTTTAGAATGATGGCGATGTGGTTTTTTAGTTGAGGTATGTTTTTTGTCATTATTTTCCACATAACATGGATGTCTACATCCATATAGTCATGTATTAACACATTGCGAAAATCAATTATTCGTCTCCATTCAATACTATTGTATTTGTCTTTAAACTCCACCTCTAATTTGCTTGCCGCTTCTCCAATAATTTCAAGGTGGCGCATGAGAGCGGCTTGATCCCATTCATTATTAAGAAATTCTTCAATAGAATGATCTGAAACATACGCAGTTATTTTTTCAACAGCATCAGCAATGTGATGAATATAGGCAAAATTATCAAGATTTTTTCTCATAATAAAGGAACTTGACCTGCCAAAATATATTTTTTAAGGTATTTACTTATTCCATTATAACTTACAAGATCAACTTTTTTTTGTAACGCGTCTTCAAGTTTGTGTTTTAAGTCAATAAACTCAAGCCCCATATCATCCGGAGGCTCAATAAGAATATCTACGTCACTCTTTTCATCCTGTTCACCACGCGCATAAGAGCCGAACAAAGCGGCTTTTTTGACTCCATATTTCAGTAATACCGGAACGATTTTGTCTGATATGTCTTTCATATAAATATAGTATAACAGAAATCCCCTACGGGAAACAAAAAACGGCAAAGTATTTTAATCAGCAGGGGGTTATGAGGAGTAAGATTGGGAGGGATTTGAGTTAGCCTATTATCTCATTAATAATGATTTTAAGGAGTTGTTTGTTAAGTTTTTTTTCAGCAGGTTTATTGTCAATTGTAATAAACCGATGATCTGCCCCCTTTATCCAGATGAGTTTTTTATTATTTGATTTTGTGGAAATAAGAAAGATTTTTATCGATTGTTCTTTTGATAATACTTTGTCGTTCTCACCGTGCAGTATTGTGATATTCCCTAAGAAGCTTCGATAATTTTGAAGAATGGTATTTGGCAAAGAGTTTAAAATAGGTCTATTTTCTGCGCCGGTAATCATATAGCCACTTCCAATTAAAATAATAGTATGCAATAGAGACTGGTGATCCTTTATTAGACAGCTTGCCAACATAGCTCCCATAGACATTCCTATGAAATGAAGACGCGGTTTCTTTATGGCCTTAAAATGATCATGGACAAATGAAACTACCCGACGGACGTCATGCAGTTCGTGCTGAAATGTTTTCCCGGTAAACGTTTTTTCATATTCTTGGAAAGTAATTCCTTTTCTTTCAAATTTAGCATAAGAATAATCGCGGGAAGTTTCATATAGAACTACATGAGTATTTGCTTTTGTACAAAGTTGTCTCGCAAATTGAAAATATTTTTTCTTTAATGTGGAACTATACGCCCCATGAAAAAATACGGCAATATGAGATGTTTTCTTTTGGGCATAATATATCTTTACGTTGATTTCTTTCTGCCCGAATGATCCTTTAAGTTTATATTTAATATATTTCATGTTTGTGGTTTTGTTATTCTAATCCAATTATTATAAGCCCCCATCACTTCACTACTGGTAACCCCAAAAAGGGCCAAGCTCGATGACAACGCTTCATCCTCAATAGTAAGGGGACCATCATATAATGTATCAGCCCTGACTTTAACTCTAGTATTTCCATCTCTACTTGTTACAAAAGATGCGGTTTTTATACCATCTCCATCAAAAATTTCAAATGTTAATTCAGTATTTCTTGCACGTACTGTCTCTGGTTGAATTCGAGTTAGTAGTTTAAGATAGTCAACTCTGGTCGTATAGTCCCTTCCTCTCGCAAGTCGAACTGCAGTCATTTTATCATTTCCATTATTCTTTACTTGAACTAATGAATGATTTCCTCTTCTATCTTCGATAATCATTGCTTGTTTTTTTCCTCCAGCATAGCTTAGTGGTTGCAGGGATCTTGCCTTCGAATATATAACCGGATGAGATATGGTCATACCCCCATCAACTAATCCAAATGTGTTATCTGAATCAGTTATGACAAACCCTACATGCCCCTCAGAAACAGGATATCTTTGTGTATCAAACGTAGCAACTCGATATTCTATTCCTTGCTGATGTAATTCTTTTAATTTATGATATACCCTATCTGTCATAAATGTACAGTCTCCTCCCTGCATCAGCCCTATTCCATCAATTAAGTGTTTTTCAGGATCATTTAAATTTACATCGGGCAGCACATATTTATATGTATTAAATGGATGAGTGGTAATTACCTCCTGAAGAGTGGGTGCAACCTTTCGGTCGAACTCAACTGCTTTTTCAACTACTTTAAGTGATTCCTCTTCAACTCCTGATAAAAAATCAAATGCATCGCTGGATCTATCATATCTTTTATTATTCACTGGTTCAAAATCAAACTTTATTCCTTCGCTGGTTGCCCATGGCTTTAAAAAACCAACCTCAACTTGTGCATCTTGATCACTTGCTTGGTACATCTCTTCTAATTCTTCAAAAGAATAAGGAAGTTTGCTAGGTCTCTGGCCAATCGGAAATTTTACATATGTTTGTACAGAATATACACCCCCACGTTCATCTGCCGCGGCCACTGCCCCACTATATACTACTTCTCCTGCTGTTACTATGCGATCAATCATTGCTTCGTCTGAAACATCACCATCACGGTTTAATGGATCATATCCTTTTCCGTCCGCTCTTGGTACTAATAGCACAGAATCTGCGGTAACTACCGTAAAAGATCCCTCTATTTCGCCCTTCAATGACATTGCTGTTGCAAGAGCTTTCCCCTCAGCCATTCTACTTGGATAGTTGATGGGTCTTCCAAAGTTCCTTTCGACATGCTGTTTTACTGTTGCTTCTTTAAAAAAGATTTCATCAGTGTTATCTACAAGAACAAAAGGTTTTTTAGAATGAGTTTTTTCAAATAAATCATTTTTGATTTTGTTACTACTTACAAATAGGAGGGGTGGTACATTTCTTCCTAATGCTTCAATGCTTTGTTTTAATTCAGCTCGAACATTTGGCATATTTTAATCCAAAAAAAATCCCCCGCCATTGCGGGGGTTAATCTACCAGGCTACTCACCTGTAAAAAAATAATTTTACAGGGAAACAAGCGTATTATCATAATATCCTTGTCCTCTATTCTACCAAGTATTTTCATATTATTCAATATGTATTTAATATGTATAACAATATCAAACAAATCCAAGGGCATTTATCTCAACTGCTCTTGGGTTGGCTGCTGAAATAGTAAATTTTGCACTCATATCTTCATGTGGCTCAATGAGTGAGGAATCTCCACCTCCACCGCTCGCATCCTTAAGGAGAACGAATCCCCTTTTCTCTTCTTCAGGTTTGCCTTTTTCCCTATATTTTGATACTCTTACATTTAGAAGTTGACTTGGTTCCACAAGGTATTTAAGAATAAATGGAGTGCGCATATTTCCACTGGTTCCTCCGTTTGCATCCAATTGTCTCGCTAACACAGCCATATTGAGATCTCGCTTTAATGTGCCATGGTCTAATTCAACTAAGAAAAGTTCAC
>CAYINK010000007.1:0-19037 GCA_964364765.1 uncultured Gammaproteobacteria bacterium | reverse complement strand
AAAACTACCCCGATATTCTTCCGTAAAGATTCTTGAGTGACTTCTGCGATGTTATGGTGGTCAATCAAAATTTCTACCTGTTGCGGTTCATAAAATCGGAGGATGAGATTGGCAATGGTTGACTTCCCCTCACCCGACTCACCGACTATGGCAAGTTTCTTCCCTTGAGGCAGGAAGAATGAAATGTTCTGGAGAACATGCTGACTATTGGCGTAGAAAAAATTTATATCTTTGAATTCAATCGTTCCACGCACTTGTGAGAGGTGTTTTGCATTTTTTGCGTCAGATATAGCAATAGGGGTTGCAAGTACTTCAAAAAAATCCTTGCTTCCGGACTGTGCTTGTTGGAGTTGACCGATGATAAAGGACATCGCAAAGAGGGGAAACTTCGCCTGGTTGGCAAGCTGAAGAAGAAGCGTCATCTCGCCAATAGTAAAGCGCCCTTTAAAAGTAAAGTAGATAATATACCCAAACACGCTGAACATAACTATGTTCAAGATTATGCGTCGATAAAAATCATAGGTATGCCAATTTTTTGACTGAGTATCCGAAAGTCCGACGATGGCACTGCGTATTTTTTTAAAGTACTCAAATTCGGATATCTCCTGAACAAATGATTTTATTACACGAATGGTTGAAAGAGCTTCAAACACTCGCCCGGAAGTGAGGGTAAGTATGCTATTCTTCTCACTTTCTTTTTTCCCCCAGGCCACAGACGATTTATGAGAGATGAATATGTATATAGGAAAGAGGAGAAATAAAAGGATTGCCAGTTCCCAACTGTACAAGCTAATGATGAAAAGGGTGATAACTGTGGAAACGAAGAAGGGTAAAAAATTATTTACCATCTGGGCGATAAAAGTTGAGATGCTGGTGATACCGCGGTCAAGTTTATTCACGATTTTTCCGGTGATTTCATTATCAAAGTATTCAACGGAGAGGCCAAGTACATGTCGATAATATTTTTCAGACAGATAATTATTTAGCTTTGCGGTCATGATGTCACTGAAGTATTGGGAAACATCGGTGATCGTAGTTATGAGAAAGTCAGTTCCAAGAATGAGGATGAGATAAGTGATGAGGAGTGATATTTCCGCAGGGTGGCCTGCTAATTTTGCAACGATAAGATCCACAATAAGTTTAGTGAAAAGGGGACCGACTTGGCTGAGAAGTGCCAGGAGCACAACTGAACACCCCATGATAATATAGAATTTCTTGAATGGTTTGGTGTAGGTGATTATTTTCCAGAGCTGTTTCATAATATATTACTTACTTTATATAAGTATATCTATTATATCTTCTTAAATATTCTATAAAGCTCATCGCTTTTTTCTAAAACAAATTCCATTCCAATTTTCTCAAACTCCTTAGCAGTAGCAATATTATTTACGATATGTTGGGGCCTTTCGGGATCATTATAAAAAGGAGTAGTAGCAAGAACATACCCACCCTTTTTGAGTGAATCTCTTATTTTTTTCATCATGGCAACAGGGTTAACAGTATGTTCTAAAACCTCAATCGCCGTTGCACATTCAAAATATTCAGTAGGTAACTCTTGTTTTTTCAAGTCAATAAACTGTGCCATAACACCGCGTCTATGCAATCTCCATTTCGCATAGTTGATCATAGCGTCTGATATGTCCGCAAGAGTGACTTTAAAACCGTATTTGTTAAACAGGAGTCCATTTGAGCCAATTCCTGCCCCAAAATCTAAGAATTTTGTAAAGTTCTCTTTAACCATCAGTTGGAGAAAATTTACTATTTTAATGAAGTCGATATTTTTCTCCATCGCGTGCCAACTACTTAGCTCAGGTATATATAAATCCAATGAATTGTAGTATTGAGTAATTTCCTGTTCGGTTCGGGGGTTTTCTTTTATCCATTTCTCTTTTATTTTTTTCGTTCCTTTTTCCCCCCAATATGCCAGCACCTTCTCTTTTGACCAATGCAAATAATCCATATTTTCTTTTATTAGTGTTTCCTTCAAGGAAGTATTTTTATCTTTCAATGACTCTTTCCAAAGGCTCCATTTTTGTTCATCATTCTTCGCAGAAAGAACTCTATCTCTATTCATCATTGGAGAAATTATATCAGAGAAATACTGGGTATTACCGTGTACTCACGCGGCGGTAATTGTAGGAATAAAGTATTTAATTACCGAAAAATTCATTTTTAAAAATCTCTCCGATGAGCCGTTGGAGGGGGAAATAATTATTATTAAAAATAAAAAACATGAGAAGATACATTTTTGAAACAACCATCCCCGTATTCTCTTGGTTTATTGCAAAAATAATGGTATTAGTCCTACTTGTACCCCTGGCACTTTTTGGTTTGATTGCGATTTCTTCGATGATGAATGGGGGAAAGTTCTCAGATTTAACTCCGGATATCTATTATGCATCAGGACTTGTTGGCTTGTTATTTCTTCTGACCTACGTTGTGATGGCGGTCATGTTTCCCAATGGCTTTGTTTCAAAGATTCAGATGAATGAGAGTGGAGTATCACAGGTATCTCTATCTCCCACAGGCAAAATAAATCGAGCGGCAATCATCGGGGGAATTCTGACCAAATCACCGGAGGCAATTGGCGCGGGCCTGCTTGCCGAGGCGGGGGATGACCGGAGTATCCGTTGGAAAGATATAAAAATAATGAAGATAAATTCAAATTCAAGATATATGTATTTTTCAAGAGGCAAGTTTACTTTATTCCCGATAGGTTTCTTCTGCCACGAGAAAAACTATAAAGAAGTGTCTGCATTTATTTCAAAATATTATAAAATCTCAGAGGTCTGAAGAATGGCCATCACGCCACAGAGGTGGGAGTACTTTTAAAAGACCGAAATTAATTTAATTTACTTTTTTTGGTTTTTCTTTGGGTTGTTTGACAACTATTCCTCCCTTTTCTTTCGCATCTGCAAACGATTTTTTCAATTCTTCTAAATTTAAACTCCTCTTTTCCATTTCAGCTTTTTTTATAGCTTGACAGATCGGACAATCATCATATCCCTCTCCTCCAACTAAGAACGCATCTTCATTATTTATTTTACTTTTAGCCATATTAAAAATAGGTAATATTGAAAATATATCTAATTAATAATGATATTATAGTGGTAATTTTCTTTGCCATATTTGAACGAATTTTTTCGATATGAAAAATTGTTATCCTTGACAGAGACAAAGATGGTATAATAACCATATCACGATGACTGGACTAGCCTAAGGTTTCGACCGACCGCGAATGCCAGTCTTTTTTTTCTCCAGAGAATTTCGTAATAAATCTATACAAATGATGTAATTTTTATTGTTAAACTTACGCAATAAACCCGAATAATGTTTTGTGGGGGCAAGGATTTAGTGAAAATCACCATCTCCCGAAACAATAATCGCTTTGTCATAATTGTTATATTGGATCATAGAGTGCAACACCAATTCGGCATCAACGTTTCCTTTAACTATCATATTTCCATCAACCTTGCGCTCTAAAGTCGGTTTGAAAATTAAAATATATCCACATTCCTGCAAAAAAGCATATAACGATTCATGGCCTGCCACTTGACCAATAAAGAGATACGCTTTATTTGCAGAATATTTATTACGTAAATATTGCCTGAATTTTCTCCAATCAAGCCTCCATCCTTGAGACTTAATCCCCAAATTCAGGTTTTGACTATCTATGAACGCAAAGACACGGCCACATTTCATGTTGTAACTATAAATAATGAAGAAAACATTTGCAGTCGCATATATGCTACAAAAGCATAAGTTTGGACAATTGTGACAAGCAAAAAATTGCAATATTACTTATAACTCTCCTTGCTGAAAAATACTTGCGATTTTTACCTATATCCCAAACTTTTTATCATCCTATCACAGAGGCGGGGGATGACCGACCCCCGAGAAAAACTATAAAGAAGTATCTGCGTTTATTTTAAGACCTTTTTTTTCCTATTTTCCAAATATTTTTTTCTAAAAAAGCTTCTATGGTTTGTCTGTTTGCTTTATTGATAAGGTTTGGATGGGAAAGATTATTTATCCTTGCATATTCACCAAGAGTAATGATTTCTTTATGTTCCAAATACGCCAGTCGCTTATGGTAACTATTAGTAAGGGCTTTTCCTATGATTTCCTCCATGATAGTAGTCATACTTCCACCATCAAACTCCCTAAATGCTTCATAGTATTTTTTTCTATCAATAAACTTTATATTTATAGGAACAAACCCTTCTCGTATCAATAAATAATTATTAATGACACGTCCTATGCGACCATTACCATCAACAAAGGGATGAATATGTTCAAAAGTTAAATGTAATTTTGCAAGACGCTTGATGATATTTTCATGACTAGTCGCATGGTACTCTACCAACATTTTTAGCAAAAGACCAATGACCTCTTGTGGAGCAGGTGCAATGTGACTACCGACACGAACATATTCATTATCTCTCCTAAATCGCCCAGCAACATTGTCACGAATATTTGAAACCAACATTTGATGAAGTAATAAAATCACATCAAGGGAAAGATCTTGTTCTTTAGCTTTTTTGTCAATATAAGTCACTACCCGTGCAAGATTTTTTGCTTCAAAAATTTCCCGTTCCGAAATAAATCTATCTAAATCGATTTGAAGAAGAATTTTTTCTGTTTCCTCAAGAGTAAGAGTGCTGTGTTCGATAGCATTTGAGTTATATACTTGTTCAGCCACTTCAGCCTCAGCAATGAGGGCAATAAGCGCTTCTTTGCCCGTAGACGCTCTATAGTATCGTGCGCGGAGGTATTGTATTTTTTTGAAAACGTTAAGTACTTTCGTCATATGTCAAATTATACCATATTTCACGATTTTGTCAACATAATCGTGAAAAACAATGAAAAAAGACTCTATTTTCACGGTTTTGAGTTAAATTATTTTCTTTGGCTATAAAAAAGGCTTTCAATATATTGAAGATCGGTTTTGGGTTCGCTGGCCGTGATACTCTCGATAATCTCACTTCTTTCTTGATCTTCAAAAATGATGGTCCATTTCCCATCATTTTTATTAAACAGGCAGTGGGAAAAAAGCATATGGTGATGCCAAAATTTTCCTTGTTTGTTTAATTCCTTGGCTCTAGCCAAGAGTTTTTTGACACCAGACGAAGGAGGTACCTCTTTCATTTCTGTTTGACTTTTCATGACATCTTTCCCATGGAGTAATTGAACTAGTTCCTTGCCTATATCCATATAAGGTTTTTCCGAATAACAAACATGGGTTTTATTGTTTGTTGCGTTCTCAAGAATAAGTGCGTATTTATTTTCTGTATTTAGTTGGCATTGGGGAGTTAAAATATGGAAATGCCATTTGTTTCCTTTTATCGAATATTGTTCCGCAAGTTTTTTTATTTCTTCAATCGACGTTATTTGCATGGTCAAATTATATCAAAAGCCGGAATTCTTGCCAAAAAATGTTGGAGAACAAGGTTCATTAAGATCCCTTGACAACCATAAAGTATTACGTTATACTTTAGACATGATTACCTTATCTCGGTTACACGAGCTCAAAAAACAATTAGATGTCCATCGACCCTTTCCAAAAGAGATTATACAGAATTTGGATGAATGGTATAAGGTAGAACTTACCTATACGTCAAATGCAATCGAGGGGAACACCCTGACAAGGCAAGAGACTGCTTTAGTAGTTGAAAAAGGTATTACGGTTGAGGGCAAATCAATAGTTGAACACCTTGAAGCTATAAATCACGCAAAAGCTTGGGAATATATCATGACATTGCAAAATAATAATATAAAAGATATCACCGAGCATACTATCCGAGAAATTCACTCAATAATCCTTCAGAGGATCGACATGATAAATGCGGGAAGATACAGAACTGTTCCTGTCCGGATTTCAGGATCAACAGTTGTTCTTCCTAATCCGCTGAAAGTCCCATCACTTATGAAAGAGTTTATTACTAATCTACAGATTTCAAAGGATAACATTGCTGATGTTGCAATTCGAGCGCACTTTGACTTTGTAAGCATTCATCCTTTTAGTGATGGAAATGGAAGAACGGGAAGGCTCTTGATGAATTTAATCCTGATGCAAGGAAGATTTCCTCCTGCCATTATCCGTAAGGAGGATAGGAAGGCATATATAAATAGTATTGAAAAAGGACAGTTGCATGGGGATCTTTCAGATTATAACGATCTGATGTACAAAGCAATCGAAAGGTCTCTTCATATTTATCTTGAATCAGTTGAGCCGAAAGAAATCAAAAATACTATCCCAGAGAAACTACTCAAGATTGGAGAGTTGGCCAAAATGGCAAATGAATCAGTTCCTACTATTCGTTATTGGACAAAGGAAGGATTACTACATGTGGCGGAGCTTTCAAATGGAGGATATCAGATGTATAGTCTTGATATGATAAAGCGAATAAAACAAATTCGTTTTCTTCAAAAAGAAAAACGACTTACTATTGAGGAGTTAAAGAAGGTAGTTCGATGACGATTGGGTAATTGACTCTACTCCTTTTCAAATATGAAAATACCTAGTTTAGTAGTTGAAATAACGCTAAGGCGTAATTTTTTTTATAAAGGAGTTAGGTAAACTTTTCATTCTTGCTCTCAAGTTGTTTCGTCAATCTCACCTCTGGTGAGCTTGCCGAACCTAGAACCTTTTTCATTTAATAAATAATGTGCAATAAACACAAAAACATCACGATCCGTTGGGAAATCAGACTTACCCATTAAGTCTTTTGTGAGTTTTTCCCCAAAAGATATCTTAAATTTTTTTAATACATCGCCGTCTGTCTTATTTGCTGTTTGTGCAGACGGTATAATCTCTGGAACTCCAGTCTGAAAGTCAATATTTATTACTGGCAATTTTAAGCTGGTCATAGTGCTTGTTATTAAGCACCAACGAAGAATCTTACACCGAGTTCGGTTTCTTTTTTAATTACTCGATCTTTTGGCACAGCAGCTCCTTGCGACTTAGTATAATAATCAACCTTAATAGGCTCCTTCTTATATTGAGACGCAATAAAAAACACCTCTTCATTTTTCTTGATCTTTGTGTTTGTCATATTTTTCACTTTATAGGAAAAGTAAAACTTTGTCAACCTAAAAAGTTAGAAGTTCTACTTTAGATTGCTATTATAACATAATTACTAATTACAGATTATTATTTTTTAGTATTCCTTCTATCAATTTTTATCAAAACTTCAAAAAAATCGGCCAATCTTTTGCGGTACCGTAACAAAACCGGTTGGTAAAATATTAACCTCTTCTTGTAATGATAGCATAAGATGCTACAGGATGGGGTATGTGAGATTAATAGCAATATTTCTGTATATGTTGAATGTCATTGCGAGGAGCAAAGCGACGTGGCAATCTATGTATCGAGATTGCTTCGTCGGTCACTTCGTTTCCTTCTCGCAATGACATAAAATACTGATTTTTACAGTAAATTACGCTATTTCAAAAGCAAAACAGGGGTAAGTCAAATAAAAAAACAAAGGATTGTCATACCAGGCTATTTTTAATAAACATCTACCGTTTTATGGACGTTTTTCCTATCTTGTTAAGCGTGTCGGTCTAGACCCATAATCCTGAGCTTGTCGAAGAACTAGAAAAGTTTCAAGTTTTATTCTTGGGTATAATGTCTTAAATAATATGAAAAATATTCTTGTTAGAATTATTTTTATTGTTATTATCTTGGTTCTTTTTATTTTATATTTGAAACAAAGTAGTCTGAAATCTCAAAAGGTTCAATTTACAAATTTAGAAACTGGAATTAAGTATGTTGCTATAGGAGACTCGTATACTATTGGGGTTGGGGTTGCAGAGGAAGACCACTGGCCAAATATTTTATCCAATCATTTAAAAAGAGAGAAAATAAACATATATTTAGTAGCGAATCTTGCTGTTTCAGGCTATACAGTGAAAGACGTAATTGAGATGGAATTAATAGAGCTTGAAAAGATAAAACCTGATTTCGTAACAGTTTTAATTGGAGCAAATGATAACTTTGGACAAAAAGATACAGAAACGTACCGTCAAGAATTACGAGAACTTTTAGATAAATTGCAGTTAATGGTAACAAATCCAAAAAATATTGTTTTGATTACTATCCCTGACTATACAAAATCTCCAGCATTAAAACTATACAAAAAAGAGGATATGTTAAAACTTATTGAGGAATACAATAAGATAATTAAGGAAGAAGGAGAAAAAAAAGATCTTACCGTTGCTGACATCTTTCCAATGAGTCAAACCATGATAAGTGATGACGACTACGTCTCGGATGGTTTACATCCTTCAGCCCAAGGTTATATTAAATTGGAAAAAATTATCTTTCCTGTTGTGTTTGATTTATTAAAAAATAAATAACTATCTCTTCGTTCACTCTAGTGCTGGCTCTGGTTGACTATGTGGGAACTTTTTATTCAACTTACAAATTTAATGTTCAATAAGCTTAACTATCCCTTTATGCGCATCAACTTCAACGTAGTCTCCATTTTTTAATATTTCAGTGGCAAATCCCGTACCTACTATACATGGTTTATGTAATTCTCTCGCAAGTATAGCAGCATGACATAATATTCCACCCTCATCAGTAATAAATGCTGCCGCTTTTTTCATGGCAGGTAAAAAATCAGGAATCGTCATTGGAGAAACGAGTATTTCTCCTTCTTTTAGTTCAGTAATTTGTTTATGACCCATCAATCTTCGTACAAAACCTTTTGCAAGTCCTTGGCAAGCCACATTACCTTTAAATTGTTTTACTCTCTTTACCACTTTATTTTTAAATGAAATATTTAAAGCTTGAGAAATATTTGTTTGGTCTAAATTCACATATAATTGACCATTTCCAAAAAAATATCCACGATCTCTTTTTTGAAGTTCTACTATTGAGGGGAATGTCTCATTTAATATCTCTTCCGTTCTCAAAAGGGAAGAAAGATCTCCAAATTGTGGAAATAATTTTAGGAGAGATTTCCTAATTACTGTATCTGAACTATTACACAATTTATCTGTAAGGCTTCTTACTTTTGCCAAGTTGTCAAGGTCTAATCCTGCTGTTTTTGACTCATCATCCATTTGGAAAAACCACCACATTGCCTCAAACCAAGGATATCCTGCCTCAAGTTCATTCAAAAACCTTTTGAGGTCTGAAAGTCCGATTGGTTCCTCTTTTTCATAAATTGGTCGTATAAAAGCTAATTTACCTAAAACATTTTTTTCTATTGTGGGAATAAAATTACTATTTTCACCAGCAAGCTTTACCAGGAGGTTTTGCACCCATTCAACCCCTTCAAGATCATAATAAAAATGAATGGTGTCATCCGACCTTTGCGTAATAATGTAGGGGAGGAAGGGTTGTTTTTCATTTGTCCATTCTTTTGGGTTGGTGCTTTCTCCTCGTACCCATGCTTCAACTGAAGGTAAACAAAAGTCACGAGAAAACAACTTTTGATATTGACGGAGGTTGCTCATAAAGAAAGTATATCAAAGTAGTTCCCACATCGTCCATCCGGCATACTCAGTTTGGTTGGCTCTGGTTGTTTACACTGTAAATGTTGATATTTACAGTGACTATGTGGGAACTTTTTATACTAATAATCTTTGACTTTGCTTAAAATTTTAAGCCAATTATCGGATAATGTAAGTTTTCCTGCACTTATTTCTTCAATTTTGTGTTCATATATATTCAAAAGGGAACTGAATGCTTTTTTTACATCATTATTTGTACAATTTCCATACGTTGTTCTCAGATCGCTAATTAAATGTACGTCCGCATTACTTTCAAAATCAAATTCTCTTTCCACCTTGTGAGAATAATTATGAATTTGAATGAGTATTTGTCTCATTTTATTTATGAAGAATATAGCATTCATAGGTTTATTCCTTTTAAGTGAAAGGGGAACATAGATTGCAAGTTCAAGGAATTTATTATTTAATAATGATAAATTTACCTTGTTTTCTTTTTTAACCGTTGATTTCATAATTTCATCTTTGGTAAGATTTCCTGACAAAATCTGCATGGAGTCTAAAATGGAACTGTTCGTGTCTTTAAGTAGATGAAAGCGGATACTTATTCTATCTAATGATTCTAGAATAATTACTTGCTCATTAGGAAACTCCTCAAAAAAAGTTAGTATATTAAAGCCTGTTGTAGATAGTAATTGAAGCATTTGTTTAATTTCATTTTGAACGATTTCTTTCTTATCATCTGTCACAATTGCGTCTAAATCCAAGTCCGAATAATCATCCCAATTTCCTCTTGCAAGTGAACCAAATATAATGAAAGCCTGAATATTTTTATCATTCTGGAATAAATTAACGAATAATTGAAGAATTTTTTGATGTGTTTTATTCCCGGGGAGTTGCATATAAAAAGTATAGCAGTTCCCACATCATCCACACGGTATGTCATGAAGTTTACCAATTCATCGCACTCATCGCACCTCAGAGGAAGGAAAGCTGTATCCATTTCCTCACGGGGATATTGGAAAAACAGGTCATCACATCAAAATCCGGGTCGGATAATCGAAGCATCTCAAATTTATCTCACACAACTAATTCCTTTTCCATATAATAGCTCCGGTCATCTTCTCTCACAATCTTGAACCCTCTTTTTATATATAGCAAATGAGCTTTTACAAATTTTTTATTAGTTTCAAATTCAATTTTATTTAATTTATTTTCTTTACAAAACAAAATTGCCTTATCTAATAATTTCGACCCATATCTTTTTCCTTGAAAGTCCTTATCAACATACCATCTTTTCAATTCAGCAGTATAATCTTTTTTGATAACCGCAATTGTGCCCACAATCTCACCGTCTATTTCCAATACATAAAACATACCACCCTTATCAATGTAATATTTTTTAGGATCATCTAAATCAAAATCATATTGGGGAGTATATTTAAAACCAAAGTCTTTAAATCCTTTCAACACTACTGACCGAGCGGCTTTTTGATCTGTATCAATGTATTGTCTAATAGAAGCTTTCATGAGGAAATTATATCAAAGAACCATGGCATCTCAGAAAGGGGGGAGTAATTTTTAGTGCTTCGCTGATGTATTTCCAAAGGCCGTCCTTAACATACTTATGTGAGGACCGGTAATTCTAGTTGTTGTGTACATTGCCCCAATAGGAAAACCGTCACCTATTCTAACATCGTAGCTCAAGGGTCTATAGCGGGCATAAAGTGAGGTAAATTTATCCAAAGTTATTAAAGCACCATTTTCTGGTTTTGAGCTGAAGGAGGGTCTATTTCTATTCCGAGTATTGTCGTCATAAATGACTAATTTTGATACTCCGTTTGCTTCTAAAACGACTAACGAGCTCGCCAATAAAAGCTGGGAAAGTCCGCTTCTTCTTTTTTCCTCAGTAATAAACCATCCACTATTACCTTTAAATTCATTCGGATCAAAGCCGTTAGTTTTCCAGGTTTTGATTATTGATTCTGTTACTTGTTTTTTTTGAAGAGCGTCTTGCAGTCTCGCATGATAAGGCATAGCAGAATCTTTATTTATGTCTGCGGCAAAATAGCCGATTATTTTTTTGGATGAATCGTATAAAACAAACAATCTTTGTACCATACCCATTTCCTCATTTTCGTAGCTTACACATCTAATAACGTAAGAATTACCATCCCAAGTCATACCCACAGAAGATCCATCTTCCTTTGTTAATACAGTAAGTTTCGGAAAGTGATTAATGATTGGTTCACTTGAAAACAAATCAATTACTTGAGATTGTTCATTCATGCAAAAATTATACTAAAAATGTTAAAACTTATTCAACGCACTTTTGTATTTGTATTAAGTACACTCGGAGGTATATTTAATATAAATCCACCCATTTAATTAAAAAGAATCAGGCATAGCTTCCAAAGTACTTATTCATTTTTATTGCTGTAGTAACGACCTAAATGGTATATTTTGTAGCATATAGTCCCTGGACAAATTTTTACTATAAATAGAAGAAAAGAGTTTGACATTTAACGATTTTATACATATAATGATTTTGTTATATCTATAATAATAAAATATGAGAAATATCAACGACCTAACCACATGGGAAGACTACGAAAAAAAGCTTATGAAAAGAAAAGGCTTTAAGAGGCTTGCGGAAAAAAACGAACCAAAATATCAATTAGTCCGAAGTCTCATCGGTGCGCGGCTCAGGAAGAAACTTAGTCAAAAGGAACTGGCTAGGAGAATAGGCACAAAACAACCGGTTATATCAAGACTTGAAAATATGCAGTCATACCCTACACTTTCTTTACTTGAAAGAATAAGCAATGCCCTCGATACCAAGCTGCATATTTACTATAGATGATAAAGATAAATGCTACACATATAAAAAGGGTAGCGATTCTGTTGAGCATGATATAATTTGAACTAGAAAGTTATACTAGTTTAAAAATTAACCGCAGAGATGGGATACCAAAAAATGGATGAAATTATTCTCTACCGCTCACTCTTCAATACAAGAGATGATGTATTTGCCCGCTATTGGGAAAATCCATCAAATAAAAAATCAGGATATGCCCCCGTATATCGAATAAATCAAAATCCACAATCTCTTACAGATGAAGTAATTTCATTTCATCTCAAAGGAGATCAGACAATTGGTGTTTATCCATTGTTTTCAGATAACACCACCTCATTCCTTGTAATTGATTTTGACGGTTCAAATTGGCTAGCCTTAATTAAAAAAGTTTTTACCATAGCTTCTGGAAATAAGTTATTTTGCTCAATTGAACGATCAAAGTCGGGGAATGGCGGGCATCTGTGGTTTTTCTTTACTGAGCGAATTTCTGGGCATTTTGCGAGACAGTTGGGCAAACTACTTCTACAACAATCGAGCATTACAAATCGGAAAACATTTGACCGTATGTTCCCGAGCCAAGATGAACATACGGGTAAAGGATATGGGAATCTTATTTGTCTTCCACTCCAAGGAAAATGTGTGGTTGAGGAAAACACAATTTTTATTTCTCCCGAGGGAGAACCAATCCCAGATCAGTGGGGTTATTTGCAAACAATTCAAAAAATACCTGTTGAAGAAATAAATAGGTACTTGCAACAGGGTATCAAATTGTCAAACAGGCCCAAAAAAGAAAAGGAACAAAAATTGGAAGAAAGAATTCAAGATAATGCAGCTGATGAAGAATTAGACACTGCTCAAGTAGTAACAACTCAGAGCCTAGAAACAAAACTTATTTTAGGATCGAGTATTTTTATTCCAAACATAATGTTGCCAGATAAGCTTTATAAATATCTCAAAAGAGAACTAAACTTCCCTAATCCCGAGTTCTACGCAATGGAGCGGTTCGGATACTCCACATGGAAAACGCCCCGATTTATTAAGACTCTTGAAGTTGTTCCTGACGGTATTACAGTCCCTCTTGGATTTTTAAGTAAACTGAAAGAATTTGTTGAAAAAGTACAGTTGCAGGCAGAAACTATCGATCAACGAATAACCACTAAACAAATGCGTTTTCCTTCCAAGTTACTGTTACGAAAAGATCAACAACGCGTCTTGAATCAGCTTATCAAAGAAGATCGGGTAATACTTGAAGCTCAACCGGGATTTGGGAAAACCATGGTCGCTCTTGCTCTTATGAAAAAGAGGGGACAGAAGACTCTTATTATCGTTCACACCAATACACTCCTTCATCAGTGGGAAAAACGTATCAATGACTATTTTTCTCTCTCAAAGGAGGAAATAGGATTGATAGGAGATAATAAGTGGAAAATTGGTAAAAAAGTAACAATTGCTTCATATTTGACGCTTTCTAGAAGAGGATTAGACGAAATAAAAAATGATTTTGGACTTGTGATAGTTGATGAATGCCATCATGTACCCGCAAATACTTTTAGCACGGTTGTCAAACAATTTTCTGCAAAATACGTTCTAGGACTTACTGCAACTACCTTTCGTAAAGATAAATTGGAGAAGCTGATGTACTTGTATGTAAGTGATCAAGTAATTACGGCGGAAAATAATGTTCAGGAGAATAATGAACAAAATATTTCAACAGTGAAAACAGAACTTATCACTCGTAAAACAGAGTTTCAGGGAAATGGGAACATGGAAGACTTCCAAGAGGCATGTCGAATGGTAATTACCGATGCAAAAAGAAACAATCAAATTGCAGGTGATATTGTAGAAGCTTTAGCAACGGGAGCAAAATGTCTGGTCCTTTCTGAGCGTCTCGAACACTGTGAAATATTATTGGCGTCGGTAAGACAAAAAACAAAAGGTATTCATGCTGCGGTTACCACAGGAGTTATGACGAAAAAACAAAGAGAACGCATTGCTATACGTATGAATCAAGAACGTTTTCAACTCCTTATTGCAACTGGAAAGCTGATTGGGGAAGGTTTTGATTGGCCCGCTGTTTCCCATCTATTCCTTGCATTTCCTTTTTCCTGGAAGGGTAAATTAATCCAATATGTTGGAAGAGTACAAAGAGTATGTGAAGGAAAGACACTTGCTGTAGTCCATGACTATTTTGATGACAAAGTCCCTATGTTAAAACTCATGTACTTTAAACGGCTTCGGACATATAGAAGTTTGGGACTAGTAAAACTTGCAATCAAAACAAAAGAGGTAGAGAAAGATCAGCTTGCCTTATTTTAACACCTCTTTCAAGCTCTCATTGAGAGTAGCTCTTATAATCTCTTCCAGCTCAAAATAATCTCCTCCATCTGCTTTCTGAAGGGCTTTGATATATGCTTTACGCTGTTTTTCTTGTTCTGTTTGTATCTCGATAATGGGTAAATGAAGCCGCATCAAAAGATAACTTGTAAACATACGCGATGTTCGGCCGTTATAGTCGACAAATGGATGAATAAACACAAAGCGATGTTGAAAATGTACAAGAAGCTCAACCGCTCTTTCGATAAATCCTTCATCATCTGGTTTAGGTAATTGAGATAGTACAAACTCGGTATCATCACAAAGAGTTTTTATGAACTCTGGAATTTTGGAAAAATGGGGTGCTTCATTTCCTGAGTATGTTACTTGCACTGTTCGAAACTTTCCAGCTTCCTCCATTAAAATATCGGAAAAACACATTTTATGAATTTCCTTAATAAAACTAGGCGTTAGTTTATTATTTATTTTGATAGTTTTATTGAGAAAAAGAAGTCCCTTTCTTGTTCCTAAAACTTCCATTTCCAATACTTTTTCCCGCGGGAGAATGCCAAATTTTGTCTGTTTATATGAAGTCGAGCCAAGCTTTATCATAAGCCTTGATTATAGCTTTTATTTAAGAAATGATGACACGGCCTTTCTTGATACATTTGGATGCTCGATTTTAGTATTACGATAGACCGCTTCGCCAAGAAATGCATGAAAGAAGCGTGTCAGGACAGATTGTTTCCCTTTGAGGCTAGAGAACTTTTTGTAATTTTTTGATAGAGTGACGTTCATGGATACATTTTAACAGATTACTGAGTGATAATGTATGAAAATAGGATATGAGAACAGTATAAAAAATAGCCCCATTAAGTCGTCTATTACCGCTTTTACGACGTCTCACACTTTGAATTATTATAGATTTTATATTTAGTCGTGAACTCAACAATATGCTCTAGCTGAGATATAATAGTAGACATATGAACAACAGTTATAAACAAGTTTCTCTTCTTCCATGGTTACAACTAGAAGACATCCAAATTGGCAATGCTATTTTCTGGAAATACGATACTTCGGCTATAAACGACAGTGGTACCAAGTCTTATTTGGATAAGTATGTAAAATGCTACGTCAATAAGCATCAGCAACCAGTCAAAACGATCAGTATCGCCTCGTATAAAAATAGGAACTACTTTGAGCCACTGACGACTGAAGAATATCAAGAATTAAATTTTTCTCGTAACATCCTATGCTTTCTATGTATCGGTGAGCAATCAAGGATTGCTCTGGCGAATAAAAACAGCAGTATTGGCCCTCCAAGTAGCGATATTTTTGACATGGTTTCTCAAAACTTCATACTAGGAACAGACGGTATTGCTGTTAAATCTGGTAGCATGACTAGCGGTGGATGGACTTTAGATGAAATTCATTTTCAAGAGCCTTGGTCTACAGGCGGATTCTTCAAAAATATAAATAGACATGTACTTGAGGCAATTAATAAGCTTCTTTCTCTTTCAGGATCTGAAGACTTAAAAAATAGATTATGATATGAGGCTAAATAGAAGGAGTCAGACTGAGTGGTGTACCGCCTGGTATACCAGAGACGAGGAGGCTTGAGGTGATACTTACGCATAATCCGTAAAATCCTCTTATGGTTCATGTTTAACTCCAAAGCAAGACGCCGGTGCCCATAGGCAGGATGAGTCAAAAATGTATACTCAATATCTGTTTTTATTGTTTGATCTTTCATATCTTTAATACTTTTGTGGTATATGTTTTTACGATTTATTCCCATACAATCGGCAATTAATTTTTTGTTTTTAGACTAAGCGATTATGGCGATTTTTTTTCCTCTTTCAAGCTCCAAGGTAATCATACCGATGATTCGTTTCAGCTCTTCATTTTCCGCTTTCAGCTTGTTGTATTCCAAAACTGATACTTCCGGCTTTATTTGGTTACGAAGCCAATAATATATTGTCTTTGAGGAAATGGCATATATTTCAGCTACCTGGGTAACTGACATTCCCCCTTTAATTTTTTCTAACACCTCCCGTTTGGTTTCAACCGGCACTCGTTTGAACATATCCTGATATTTTAATTGATAATATTCTCAGAATATGGTCTTAGTATACGGGGTACACCTCAGTCTGTACATAAGTAAGCGATGTCACAATCTTGATTTTTAAGTTCATCAAAGGCAATCCTAACTACTGATGCGGCTATTCCTTTTCTCCTTTTTTCAGGTAATGTGCAAACTCCTCCAAGTCCCCCCAATACAATCTTCACTCCCTTATATAAAATATCTCTTTTTATCACTTTCGCTTTCCCTATGACACGATTATTCTCTAAGGCAAGCACCGTTATTATTGCTTTATTATTGTGAAATTTATCAGCATTAAGCTTTTTTTGTTCTTCGGTTTCTTTATAATAATTAAAACAAAGCCTACTCAACTCACTGGCTTGTTTTTTAATATTCTTGGGCAAAACTTTATATTTTTTTATAATATACCACAGTTTTTTTGTAGGCATATCAACAAATAGTATATCAAAAAGTCATCGCGTCTCAGAGGTATGAGTATGAGTTTCAATACTGACTCAATTAATTGATTAATTGAGTCACTTACTTAATTATTTAGATAGTCATCGCACCTCAGAGGCGGGATTACTTATCTTTTGTCGAACATAAAATTAAAAGTTTCCTTCCGAGATTAGTAATATCAATACGACCTTTCTCTAACTCAATGCTTTGATTTTGTTTTAAACCCTTCTTCATTTTTTCAATAGCATCATGTTTTTCAAAACAATCATATATTTTTTTAATAGCGAATGTCTTACTAAACTCTCTTTCAAGTAATCCTAAAGAAATCATATTGTCTAAATATGCCTCTAAGTTATTAGGGTAATCCAAAGATACTTTTTCCCTTAAATAATTGAAATTATCTACTAAAGTCCTGAACCCAGTTTTACTTGTAGTATGTAGATTTACGTCAACAACAGGTAAACTACCAGTAAGAGTTAATTTACTAATGTTCTTCGGAAGACCATAACTCGTCAACTCTGTCTCAGTAAAATTTTCAACTATTACGAAATTATTAGGTGAACTAATAAATTCAAGAATTCTAATTTCATCAGCAGTAAGACGATTTAAAATCTCAATAAAGGTTATCATTACTTTATCGGCAGTTTCTTTTTTTGAGGCCGTAGCTAATATTTCAGCGTAATATTCCGCCACCTTTTCTTCACTCGTAAATCTCATTTTTTCCAGAACGGGAACAAGTATTCTAGTGTCTGGTGGTACTATTTTGTCTTCTGTTAAATCGTCTAGCTTATCAAGATATCTCTGAATATTTTTTTCAAATATTCCAGCCATTCGACCAATAGGTGTAACAAATAAAGAAGTACATTGCGCAAGAGCTTTTCCAACCACTCTTACAGAAGGCTGTGCTGCGTCTTGATAGAGAGCAGTTGTATTCGCCTTTACAATTTCAGTGGCCGCGTTTGCCGTTGTTATTAGGTTCATATCAATTTATGTTTTTTTGGCTTATTTTTAATTGCGTTGATTTTGATTAACCAATCTTTAGATCTTTTTGGAGAGGTATACACTTCATACATTGCAGCTTTAATAACTTGCAAAACATAATTGAAATCTTTAATTTTCCAAGGTTCCCAATTTCCAAGCGCGTCTTCATGTAACGCATTACTTGTTAAATCTTGTATTCCGGCGAGAGCATCAAATATTTCTTCTTGTGCTTTTGGATATTTTGACTTTAAGGTTTTAATTTTTTCTTCATAATTAACACCATTTATGTTTTGATCCAATAAAAATTCGTAGATTGCTTTTCTTAATGCTCTTGATGCCCCAACTAAAAAGTTTTGCCTTCTGCAACCATCTGCCTCATCGATTAAACTTCTTATGCCTTGAGGAACTTCTGTATCGACCGAGAATGGTGAGAAAGGGTGATGATAAAAAAAATATTCATCAAGAATTTCACCATTATGATAAAAGTCTTTGTTTTCTTTAAGTTCTCCTTTAGGAGATAAATATCTTATGAGTGGAAATCCATCTGCATATGTTCTTCTCGTGGGTGGATTTGCAAAAACATTTTCTGGATCATTATCGTCGTAAGGAAAAAGCAAATACGAAAGATGTAAGGAAACTTTCCCACAGCCCAAGCATTTAATAAAATATGCATATGCGCTCTTTTCATTTGCCCAATCAAAAGGAATATTCTCAACAACAATGAATCCTATTGAACGAACATGACAAAAGGCACAATTATATCTATGTGCATCTATAAAATATTTGTTTTCAAATTCTTTTGGATCCATGTTGGGGAGCAAGGATTCGAACCTTGAGTCGCGCAGATCCAAAGTCTGGCGTGTTACCGTTACACCACTCCCC